>NZ_KB291398.1:81865-98062 GCF_000318295.1 Capnocytophaga sp. oral taxon 326 str. F0382 | reverse complement strand
ATCAGCCTGTTAAAACTTTTCGGACAGGCTCTTTAGTTATTTTGTCTTTCACCAATTAGTAAGCTGTTGTATCTTATGAAGTTCTCAGAGTAAATACTATTTATACCAAGCTCTATCAGGTTTAGAAAATCCTTTTAATAATAGTTTATCACCACTTTAAACAAGTATTATACACTTCTGGGAACTCACTTACTGAATATATCTCAGGAGCATAGCAGAGCTTTTCTATTTCCTCTTTTAATGACTTTTTTATAACTAAGGCATTTTGATAGCAAAAATAATCATCAGGTAATACATTTCCTAAGACAAAAACATTCCTATCAGTAGGCTCTTTTAGGTGTAAATCAGAATAAAGAAAAGTGTCCTCCCAATCTCTCGCAACTATTTTTAAGTTGTCATTAAAGGCAAACAATTCGTTATCAGCCCTACAGAAACGCAATAAATAATAGGGCTGTTTAGCAATATTGTCCCCTTTAGTATTTACAACATTCAAGGTTGCTTTTTCAAATTGAGGATTTAAGCCATTCTCTATCAGAAGATTTAATAATCTATCAGAGAAAACTCTTATCCCTTCATAATATCCTAAGAAATCAAACAACACTTCTTTCTGTCGTTTTACTACTAAAATCAATTCCTCAGGCAATTTGTATTTCTCTTCTGGAGGAAAAGAGAAATACATAGGAGAGTATTTAATCCATTCTCCACGCTTGATTTTAGTAGGGTTTTTAGGGTAAAATTCTTCTGTAATAGTTGTCATTACAGTAGCAGGAACTCCTTTAGGTAACGTATTGGGGTTTGAATAAAACCATATAAATAATTCTTCTTTCATAATATTCGTGATAATTTCACTTTATTTTTCATTATAAATATACAAGTTTGAGACAATAGGGAAGTAGGATGGTTAGGAGGTAGAGAGGTGGGTTTCCATTTATAAAAATAAGATAGGTCACTTGTTTTTAGAGAAAAAGGTATTTGAACTCTATCATAATTATCAAGAGAGATATTAATGCTGTCTTTTATTCTTTGTTTTGAAATAAGTATTAGGATTTTCTCTTCGTATAAGTCTGTAGCTATAATAGGCAAAAAGCAATGTTCTGAAACTATTGTTTTAAAGAATATAGCCTTTATTTCATCTAAATTCTTATCAGAATAATAATCTGATACCATTTTTTCTAATATTTCTATTTTGGAGAAAAAGTCGTCTTGATTTTCTATAAGTATACCCCCTATATTTTGATTGAAAATTCTTAGCTTCATTAAACTTTCTAATTCGTCAATAGATAAAGTTGTAAAATCAAGGAAAATAGATTCGTTTTTTACATTCATATTGTTTATGCTTTATAGGTAAAAGCTATATAGGAGGAGTAAATTCCTATAATTATAAAGAAAACACCTGTAATAAAACCAATAACACGCGCCATATCACGACCTAAATAACGGCTTATTTGCCCCATAGTCCAATTATTTTGGTAATGTTTATCGGGTTCGTATAGCCAATCCCAGTTTTTTAGAGCACCTATGATGAGGCAAATACCAAAAGCAGCGAGCAAAAGAGCTACAATACCACCAAATGTAATAGGGTTTTTACCTACCCAATTTTTAAATGTTTCCATAGTGTTTAATATTATAGACAAACAAAAATAATAAACTTATTTTTAGAGGGCGATTGATAAATCGCTCCTATAATATACCAAAAAAGCGAATGATTATCAGTGAATCAATAATAGTCCCTGTTCCCCCGAAGGGGGACAAGCCTCAAAAGAAAGTGTTTATTGGAAAAATTATTTTAATGTGAAATCATAGGTTAAGTTCAATAGTTATATTACGCTTCTATCATTTGCATAACTTTTAGAGCTTGGTATACGCTGTTGATATTTTCGAAAATAAGCAATAAACGCAAGCCGTTGCGGGTTTCTTTCTCTTGCATACGACACTTATCGGGGTAGCGTTGTACAAAGAGAAGTAGTTTTTGGAAGCGCGCACTTTGATAGAACGGACTATTTTGGTCGGCAATGAAATAGCCTGTCATCTTTCCGTTTTTCATTACGAGTTTCTCAATTCCCATACGAGTAGCCAACCATTTTACACGTACGCTATTGAGCAAGTCGATGGCTTGAGGGGGTAACTTGCCAAAACGGTCGATAAGGTTGCGTTCATAGACTTGTAAGGCTTCCTCATTGGGCAGATTACTCAGTTCGTTATAAAGATTGAGTCGTTCGGCTACTCTATTGACATAAGTGTCAGGGAAGAGCAGTTCAAAGTCAGTATCTATTTGAGTATCGGTGAGGTAAGTTTTGTCTTCTTCGGCGGTGTGGTACAGTTCAGAGAACTCATTTTCTTTGAGTTCTGTTATGGCTTCTTGTAGTATCTTTTGGTAGGTGTCAAAGCCTATTTCATTGATAAAACCACTTTGTTCTCCCCCCAAGAGGTCGCCAGCCCCTCTAATCTCTAAATCTTTCATAGCGATATTAAGTCCGCTTCCTAAATCGGAGAACTGAGCTATCGCTTCAATACGCTTGCGGGCATCGTCGCTCATCGCTATCAGAGGAGGCGTGATGAAGTAGCAAAAAGCCTTTTTATTACTTCTACCTACGCGACCGCGCATTTGGTGTAAATCGGATAAGCCGAAATTATGTGCATTGTTGATGAAGATAGTGTTGGCATTAGGAACATCTAAACCACTTTCAATAATAGTGGTAGCAACCAATACATCATACCTACCTTCCATAAAGGCGAGCATAGTCTCTTCTAATTTCTTTCCGTCCATTTGTCCGTGACCAATGGCGATACGAGCATCAGGGAGCAATCGCTGAATCATTCCAGCCACCTCTTGAATATTTTCAACCCTATTGTGCATAAAGAATACTTGTCCGCCACGCTGAATTTCATAACGAATACCATCGCGTATTACCTCTTCATTGAAAGGTACTACTTGCGAATCAATAGGGTAGCGGTTAGGAGGAGGGGTGTTGATAACCGAAAGGTCGCGGGCAGCCATCAAACTGAATTGTAGTGTGCGTGGGATAGGCGTAGCGGTGAGCGTAAGTACATCGAGGTTTTCTTTGAGGGTTTTGAGTTTATCTTTCACACCTACGCCAAACTTTTGCTCTTCATCAACAATCAGTAATCCTAAATCTTTATAAGTAACCTTTTCGCCTACTATTTGATGCGTACCAATGATAATATCTAACTGACCTTTAGCCAGTTCTTCTAAGATGATTTTCTTTTCCTTGGCTGTGCGGAATCGGTTGAGATAATCGATGCGCACAGGAAAGTCTTTCATACGCTGGCTAAATGTTTGAAAGTGTTGGAAAGCGAGCACAGTAGTAGGCACAAGTACGGCTACTTGCTTGCCATTATCGACAGCTTTGAAAGCAGCGCGAATGGCTACTTCAGTTTTCCCGAAGCCTACATCACCACACACCAACCTATCCATAGGTTTAGAGCTTTCCATATCAGCTTTTACTTCGGCAGTAGCCTTACTTTGGTCGGGAGTATCCTCATACAAGAATGAGGCTTCCAGCTCGTTTTGCATATAACTATCGTGAGCAAAGGCAAATCCTTGGGCTTCTTTTCGTTTGGCATATAACTGAATGAGGTTGAAAGCGATTTCTTTTACACGAGCCTTGGTTTTCTGTTTGAGGGCTTTCCACGCTCCTGAACCTAATTTATAAATCTTAGGAGGTTTGCCGTCTTTTCCGTTATATTTAGTAATCTTATGTAGCGCGTGAATGCTAACGAATAACACATCGCGGTCTCCATAAATCAGTTTGATAGCCTCTTGTTGTTTGCCTTCTACTTCAATCTTTTGTAAGCCAGCGAACTTACCAATACCGTGGTCTATATGTGTAACATAATCGCCTACCTCTAATTGCATCAGTTCTTTAAGTGTAATGGCTTGTTTTTTGGCATAACCATTCTTTAGCTGAAATTTATAATAGCGCTCAAAGATTTGATGATCGGTGAATACATTGCATTTCAATTCAGTATCTACAAAGCCAGCGTGTAGCGATAATTGTACCGTTTGGTAAGGTACTTTTTGCTCCATTTCCTCAAAAATATCTTGAAATCGCTTGGCTTGTTGTTCACTTCCACAGAGGATATAGTTTTGAAATCCTTCTTCGTGTTTGTTGTTGAAGTAACTAATAAGGAGTTCAAACTGTTTGTTAAAAGAAGGTTGTGGGGTGGTATGAAAAGAGAACTCCTTTTTGTTTTTAGAAGCGGGAGTTGTAGCATTGATGTTTACTTGTTGGAATCTCTGGATTTGTTTTAATAAATCTGTTGCTTGACAATAGAGTTCCTCTGGAGGGGGGCGTTTTACTTCGTTGGGGAGCTTTTGATAAATATCGGTAGCTTTAGCAAAGAGTTTCTCAATCTTAGCATCAAAAAATCCCATATCCTTACCAATGAATAGCGTCTGCTCACTGATATACTCCAAGAATGACTGTCGTATCTCATCACTTTCTTTGTTTTCTACATTAGGGATAATTGTAATTTTAGATAGTTGAGCAGTAGATAGCTGACTTTCTACATCGAATGTACGAATGCTATCAACTTCGTTTCCAAAGAATTCAATGCGATAAGGTTCATTATTTGAAAAAGAGAATACATCTACAATCCCACCACGTACCGAGAACTCACCAGGTTCGGTAACAAAATCAGTGCGGTTGAAATGGTAGCTGAAAAGCACCTCATTGAGGAAATCAATAGTGAGTGAGTCTCCTTTTTGGATTTTTAGCGTATTTTTTTCTAATTGTTTTCGTGTGATGACCTTCTCAAAAAGAGCTTCGGGGTAGGAGACTATGAGCAATGGTTTTGTACTATGACTCAATTGGTTGAGGACTTCTGCACGCAATAACACATTGGCATTATCGGTGTCTTCAATTTGATAGGGGCGACGATAGCTATCGGGAAAGAAAAGTACCTGCTGTTCTCCTACTAAGGTTTCTAAATCATTGAGTATGTAGGCACTTTCTTCTTTATCGGGGAGCAGTACTAATAGAGGTCTATGGACTGTATTGAACAAGTTAGCTATTACTATTGACAAAGAAGCCCCTGCCAATCCCGTAACCTCTGCATTTTCTTTTGTTTGTAGGTGTTTTAATAGGGATTGATAGGTGCTGTTTTCAGTAAATTGTTGTAGGAATGATTTCACAGTAATTTATAAAATATTAAAGTAGTGCTTCAACGTTGATAAGAGGATTGTTTAACTTGTCTTTCAAAATAACTTCAATGCCTTTTTTTAAGGTTTGAGTAGATGACGGACAGCCACTGCAAGCCCCTTGTAAGAGTACTTCTACGTGATGGGTGTCGCGATTGTAAGAAATAAATTGTATGTTACCTCCATCGGATGCCACAGCGGGTTTTACATATTGTTCTATGACAGCTACGATTTGTTGCGATATTTCATCGGTAGTAACCATAGAAAGCAAGCGCGCTTGAGCTTCTTCTTGTCGCCTTTTTATCTCGGCAGGGTTGATGATAGGGCGACCTTCACTTAGGTATTTACGGATATAATCGCGCAAGTCGGCAGCTATCATTTCCCATTCTTCCATACCTTTTTTAGTGAGTGATATATAATTATCATCAAAAAAAACTTCTTCAATAAATGGAAAACGCGTTAAGAGAGTTGCTGCCATAGGTGCCTCTGCGGCTTCTTCTATTGATTTATACTCTATTACAGTAGGTACCAAACGCTTGTTGGCGACGAACTTCATCACGGTGGGGTTGGGGGTTGTTTCAGTATATACAGTAATAGCTTCCCCCATAGGTTTTCCAGCTTCGCCTAATAATATATCTTTACCCGATTGCAAATACACTAATACTTGCTGAGCAACCTCTTCCTGAACTTCTTTCCATTCAACAATGGGAAAGCGTTTCAAAGCTATGAAATTACTCGAAATATAAACAGTTTTTACAAAGGGCAAATAAAATAGCTCCTTAGCTAAAGGAGCGTTTTTAGCTTCATCTACGTTTTTAAACTCATAACTCCCTTTTACCAAGGTCTGTTAGCTTCGAGTTTGATGATGTTGGGGGTAGCAGTAGGTTGTATTTTCAGGGTAAGGTCTGTCATTTTATTTGTCTTTACGTCCAAAATCGGCAGGATTTTCGCCCCACACTTGGGTTTCCCATTTCAAAATAGGATTAGGATAAGTATTGTTGTGTAGCCATTGTTCAGCACGGGCTATTAGTTCAAATATTTTTTCGTTATGAGAAGTGCGCGGCACTTTAGTTTTGCACACCTTTTGGCGCACCCAGCTCATTGCTATTTTGCTATCAGAGTAGACCGGTAAGCTGAGGTTGCGTTGTTTCATAAAGGCTAAAGCGTGTACGATAGCCAAAAACTCCCCTATGTTGTTCGTGCCGTCTTTTATAGGTGCAATTCTAAATATTTCGACTTGAGTTTCGGTATCTACCCCTCGGTATTCCATAAATCCAGGGTTACCACTGCAAGCAGCATCAACAGCTATAGAGGGCAATATGGGGGAGCCAATACGCTCTAATTCTAAGGGGGATAGGGTAGGAGAGGAGGCTACTTTCTTACCTTTGTATTGCTCAAAGCTCTCATTGAAGGCTTTTTCAGCCATTACCTGACTCTCAAAACTCTTAAATTTAGCATACGGATAGCCTTCAACGGCTTTTTTGCACTTATCCCACGAGCTAAAGATACCCGTTTTGTGTCCTTCCCACACTACATAGTATTTCTTTTTTGGCATTTTAAAGGAAGAATATTAAGACTAAAAGAACCATTACGATGGCTATTACTCCGATGATAATATTGTTATCATTTTCTTTCATCGTACCAATTTCTTGTATTTAATCCTTGTAGGCGTTACCTCTTTGCCAAGGCGTTTTTTCTTGTTCTCTTCATATTCTGAGAAGCTACCTTCAAAGAAATAGACTTGTGAGTCACCTTCAAAAGCTAAAATATGAGTGCAGATACGGTCTAAGAACCAACGGTCGTGTGAGATCACTACCGCACAACCTGCAAAGTTTTCTAAACCTTCTTCTAAAGCACGGAGTGTATTTACATCTAAATCGTTGGTAGGCTCGTCCAATAGCAATACGTTGCCTTCTTCTTTTAATGTCATTGCAAGGTGCAAGCGATTGCGTTCACCTCCTGAGAGGGTCGCTACTTTCTTGTTTTGCTCACTACCGCCAAAGTTAAAACGACTTAGGTAAGCGCGAGAGTTCACCTGTCTGCCACCCATCATTATCAGGTCTTGCCCGCCAGAGAAGTTCTCCCAAATAGATTTTTCGGGGTCTATCTGTTTATGAGTTTGGTCTACGTAAGCTATTTTTACGGTTTCTCCTACCAAAAACTCACCGCTATCGGGTTTTTCTTCCCCCATAATCATACGGAAAATAGTAGATTTACCTGCTCCATTAGGTCCTATTACGCCTACAATACCTGCTTGTGGCAATACAAAATTAAGGTCGTCATATAATAATTTATCACCAAAGGCTTTGGCTACGTGGCGTGCTTCTATCACGTTGGTTCCTAAACGAGGCCCGTTAGGGATGTATATTTCAAGTTTTTCTTCTAATTGTTTTTGGTCTTCATTGAGCAATCGGTCGTAGTTTTGCAAACGTGCCTTTTGTTTGGCTTGTCGCCCTTTAGCGCCTTGTCGTACCCATTCAAGCTCGCGCTCCAACACCTTTTGGCGTTTGCTTTCGGTTTTCTGTTCTTGGGCGAGTCGTTTGGCTTTCTGGTCAAGCCAAGACGAGTAGTTACCTTTCCACGGAATTCCTTCTCCACGGTCAAGCTCCAATATCCAGCCTGCTACATTATCCAAGAAATAACGGTCGTGGGTTACGGCTATCACGGTACCGGCGTACTGTTGCAAGTGTTGTTCTAACCACAATACCGATTCGGCATCGAGGTGGTTCGTAGGTTCGTCTAAAAGGAGTACATCGGGTTGTTGCAAGAGCAGACGACAGAGTGCTACCCTACGGCGTTCTCCTCCCGAAAGCACTTTGATAGGTGTATCGGGCTCAGGGGTGCGGAGGGCTTCCATAGCTACTTCCAGCTGGTTATCGAGTTCCCAAGCGTTCAAGGCATCTATTTTATCTTGTAACTCAGCTTGCTTATCCATCAGCTTTTGCATCTTATCGGGGTCAGAATAATTTTCTTCCAAGCCGAAAAGGTCGTTGATATGGTTAAACTCATCGAGTAGTTTAACGGTTTCGGCTACGCCTTCGCGTACTACTTCTATCACGGTTTTCTCATCATCAAGGTGTGGTTCTTGTTCCAAATACCCTACAGTGTAATTAGGAGCAAAAACCACTTCGCCCTGATAGTTTTTATCAATTCCTGCTATAATTTTTAGTAAAGAAGACTTACCAGAGCCATTGAGACCTAAAATACCTATTTTAGCTCCATAAAAGAAACTCAAGTAAATGTCTTTTAGAACTTGTTTATTAGTAGATGAATAGGTTTTACTTACCTTATTCATCGAAAAAATAATCTTTTTATCGTCTGCCATAATGTAATTAGCTAATATAGTGATTAGTAAAATTGGTGCAAAAATAATAAAAAAACTGGTATAGTTCAAAACTACGCCAGTTTTTATTATCTATGTTATGTAAAATTTTAGAATCTAAAGACGCCGCCAATACCTAATACAGTTTCAAAGAAGAAGAAATCGTGTTTAGCTTTATCAGCTATATCGTAAGTAGTGCGTACGTCGTACATATTGATATAACCGCCTTTAAGTTCACCAACTATACGAAAATACTTCAAGAAAGTGAGGTGTAATCCAGCTTTAGCATTTACTCCTACCCCTGCAATGTGAAATTCGTTGTAACGTTCTTTATTAAGAAGTTCGGTGTTAGATTTCGGATATAAAGCTCCAAAACCAAGGCCTTCGGTTAAATTCACTTGTAATATATCAGTGTTACGGATACCAAACAAGCGAGAAATGTCATCGATACGAGCCCCTTCCACTACTACATAGTTGAGTCCGTCGGTATGTTCAAAGGTGAGGAAATCCTCGCTAAGCAGCTTCTTGCGCAAAAATTATTAGGGTGCTCATTCCTAACGCCATAGTGATAAAAAAATTTCATTAATGATTATTTTTAGTTATTGATTTTTACAAGATTAGCATTGCATCGCCATAAGAATAAAACTTGTATTTTTGTTCTACAGCTTCTTTATAGGCGCGCATAATGAGATCGTGACCAGCAAAAGCCGATACCATCATCAGTAAAGTTGATTTAGGAGTGTGGAAGTTAGTGATCATTGCATTGGCAACACTAAAATCGTAAGGAGGAAAAATAAATTTATTTGTCCATCCATCAAACGGATTTACAAAGCCATCAGAAGATACTGAACTCTCTAAAACACGCATTACAGTAGTTCCTACAGCACAAACGCGTTTTTTATTTTCCTTAGCGGTGTTGATGATTTTTGTTTGACTTTCAGGAATGTGAATCTCTTCGCTATCCATTTTGTGTTTAGAAAGATCTTCTACCTCCACAGGGTTGAAAGTTCCTAAGCCAACGTGTAATGTTACTTCGGCGAAGGTAATACCTTTTATTTCCAAACGTTTCATCAAGTGTTTAGAGAAGTGCAAACCAGCAGTAGGGGCAGCAACGGCACCTTCGTATTTAGCATAAATAGTTTGATAACGCTCCTCGTCTTCAGGTTCTACGGGACGAGAGATGTATTTAGGTAGTGGAGTTTGTCCAAGTTCAGTGAGATGCTGACGGAACTCTTCATAAGTACCATCATACAAGAAACGAAGTGTACGACCGCGAGATGTGGTATTGTCAATTACCTCGGCTACTAATTCAGCATTTTTGCCAAAGTAGAGTTTGTTGCCTATACGTATTTTGCGAGCAGGATCGACGAGTACATCCCATAAACGTTGTTCGGCGCTCAATTCACGCAATAAAAATACTTCTATTTTTGCTTTAGTTTTTTCTTTATTACCATATAAACGAGCTGGGAATACTTTGGTGTTGTTGAGCACAAACACGTCACCATCGTCAAAATAATCAATTACATCTTTGAACAATTTGTGTTCAATTTCTCCTGTTTTGCGATGTACCACCATTAGGCGAGCTTCATCGCGGTTTTCGCTGGGATATTCAGCTAATAACTCTTTAGGAAGATCAAAATTAAAGTTTGAAAGTTTCATATATTTTCTACAAAATTATTGTTAGTTTATAAACGGTATCCTACTCCTATGGCTATGTGTCCATATTTATAATTATCACTTGGGATACCTTCTTTTCTTTTAGCATTAGGAATATAAAAGTTGATATCTACACTACCTATAAATCTTTTCCACTCGCCATAACCACCTAAAAACAAGCGAGCATTCACTCCCTGTGCATCTCCAAAGTTAATATTAGGCCCTATACCTACTTGTAGACCATTAGTTTTGTGCATTCCTCCTAGAATATACAGAAAAGATACTTGATGAATATGATTATAACGGTCGTAATCATCATTTTGTTGAGTTTGCAGGAAAGTATAATCTATACGAGTACTAAATTTAGACAATCGTCCGTACTTTTCAGCATCATATCTATCAGCTTGGATATATACATTTACACGTGGGCGAAAAGATAAAGAAACTGATGAAGAGGAGTTGCTATCAGGTTTTTCTCGGTCGTTATTATATAAAAAAGGAAGTTGTGCTCCTATAACAAAATTGTTTTTAAGAGCTTGTGCCTGAGAAATGAAGGTGAATAGGGAAAATAAAAAAAGAAGATAAACTTTGTTCATTTCTTTATAAAAATAGCTATTGTATAAAAAGAAAAAAGTCGGGATGACTGGACTCGAACCAGCGACCACACGCACCCCATACGTGTACGCTACCAACTGCGCCACATCCCGATTTTTATTTTTCAGTGCGCAAAAGTATCACTTTTTGTTGAAACCACCAAATAAATAAATAGAAATTTTTTATCTATGGAACTTATTTATTTGATAATCTGAACTTATTATCCTAAAATGAACGTATTGAATAACTATTTTAACTACTTTTTCAATACTTAAAAGGCAAATTAAGTACTTAAAAATATAAAATATTTTGAGATTCTTTATTCGGTATTCACAATTATTTTATAATTTTGCAAAAATAGAATTTAGGAGATAATATGACAACTTTTAAAATAACAGATGAGCTCATTGAAAAGATTCAGCAACTGATTGAGCAAAAACAAAATAAAGAACTTACAACCCTCTTAAATGATTTACACTATGCCGATATAGCCGAAATCATTCACGAATTAGATATTGAAGAGGGAGTATATATTATTCGTCTCATTGATGCTCAAAAAACGTCGGATGTACTCACCGAATTAGACGATGATTACCGTGAAAATATCTTAAAAAACCTTTCTGCAAAAGAAATTGCCGATGAAATCATCGAGTTAGACACCGATGATGCGGTAGATATCATCTCTGAACTACCCGAAGATAGAAAAACAGAAGTTATTTCGCATATCACAGACGTAGAACACGCCAAAGACATCGTAGAATTACTTCGTTATGACGAAGATACTGCGGGGGGACTAATGGCTAAAGAACTTGTAAAGGTAAATGAGAATTGGAATGTGTTAAAATGCGTAAAAGAAATGCGTGAACAAGCGGCTCACGTTACTCGTGTACATTCTATTTATGTAGTAGATGATAATGATGTGCTTAAAGGACGACTTTCACTTAAAGATTTGCTTACTACTTCCACACGATCAGAAGTAAAAGACATTTATATTCCCAAAGTAGACTACGTATATGTTACTGATACTGCTGAAGAAGTAGCTCACATAATGAGTAAGTATGACTTAGAGGCAATTCCCGTAGTTGATGAGATGAAACGCCTTGTAGGACGCATCACTATTGATGACATAGTGGATGTGATTAAAGAAGAAGCTGAAAAAGATTATCAATTAGCAGCGGGTATCACCAATGATGTAGAGGCAGATGATAATATATGGAAACTCACTAAAGCACGTTTACCTTGGTTACTTATTGGAATGTTTGGAGGATTAGGAGCAGCGAGTATTATCAATGGTTTTCAGGATACGATGATGATTTACCCTATATTATTGATTTTTATTCCGCTTATTCAAGCTACTGCGGGAAATGTGGGAGTACAATCATCGGCGATAATAGTACAAGGGTTGGCAAATAATTCTATCGACGGCGAACTTATCAAGCGGTTGTTCAAAGAATTTCTATTAGGACTCATCAACGGAGGAACTATTGCAGGAATAGTGATATTAGTAAGCCATTTTGCTTTTCAAGCTGAGTATTTGGTAAGTATTACAGTAGCCATAGCACTCATTACAGTGATTGTAAATGCTGCTGTGATAGGTACTTTTATCCCGATACTTCTCCACAAGCGCGGTATTGACCCAGCGGTTGCTACGGGTCCGTTCATCACTACCAGCAACGATGTTTTAGGTATCTTGATTTACTTTTTTATTGCCAAAATGATATTAGGTTTTTAAAAACAACCTTCATTTGTTTTTCAGTATCCGCTTTTTGTTATTTTACAACACTTCCGCAACTACAAACGTGCTTCCTCCAACAAAGATAAAGTCAGTGGGAAGTGCTTGTGCCTTAGCGGCATTTAAGGCTTCTACTACTGAAGAATATCTCTTCCCTTGGAGTCCTTTTGCAGTGGCAATTTCCTTTAATGTATCTACATTAAGTCCTCTTGCAATAGCAGGACTGCAAAAATAATAGGTAGCTTCTTCTGGGAAAAGCTCTAAAACACTATTTACATCTTTTTCCTTTACAAAACCTACTACAATATGAAGATGTGTATAGGTTTGCTTTTTGAGTTGTTCCATCACATAAGTAAGTCCGCCCACATTATGTCCTGTATCACATACGATAGTAGGGTAGGAGCCAAGGGTTTGCCAACGACCTTTCAGATTTGTATTGTGCACCACGTGTAAAAGTCCTTGTGCAATATTCTCCGGAGTAATATCCCACCCCTGGTGGATAAGCAATTCGGTAACGGCTATTACTCCTTTGATGTTTTTCTCTTGGTAGGCACCTTGAAGGTCGGTTGTAAGAGAAGTTTCTATGTGATTGGCAAAAATAATAGGAGCATTCATTTCTTTAGCTTTTGCTGTGAAGACGGGAGCTGTTTCCTCTTGATATTCACTGATTACTACAGGCACATTTCGTTTGATAATACCAGCTTTTTCAAAAGCTATTTTAGGTAAAGTATCTCCTAAAATATCAGTATGGTCTTTAGAGATATTGGTAATAAGAGAAACTTCGGGAGTGATAATATTAGTAGAGTCAAAACGCCCTCCTAAGCCTACTTCTATCACAGCGATATCTACTTTTTCATTTTCGAAATAGCTGAACGCCATTCCTACTGTCATTTCAAAGAATGAGAGGTGGTATTCTTCCAAAAAGGGTTTGTTTTTAGCTATAAAACTTACCACATAGTCTTCAGGTATTTCCTTCCCATTAATTTTAATACGTTCGCGGAAGTCTTTGAGGTGTGGAGAGGTGTACAATCCTACCTTATATCCTGCCTCTTGTAGGATAGATGCGAGCATACTGCTGGAAGAACCTTTTCCGTTAGTGCCTGCGATATGCAAACTTTTGAATTTTGTTTGAGGGTTTCCTAACACCGAAGTAAAGGCGAGGATATTATCTAATTTGTTGTTCAAAGCGGTTTTACCTTGTGTTTGAAACATTGGTAAGCGGTTGAACATCCACGAAAGTGTTTCTTGATAATTCAATGTTAAAGATAATTTTTAGTTGTTGTACAATCAAAAATGAGATAATCAGTTATAGTATAACCATTATCTCATCTTGTTATTTATAATTTATAATTGATTTTTTATTCTCCAAGTTTAAAGTTTATAACAATAAAGCCAATTTGACGTGCAGGGGCATTATCATCGGCATTCCAACGGTGCATAGCTGCTGTTTTTCGAGCGGCATCTAATAAACAAGGGGCAGAATTAGTAGTTCCTTTTACACCTGCAGTAGCTTTTACAACTCTACCGCTACGATCTACTTCTATTTGTACTACTACGCGTCCTTCTTCATTACAATTTTGAGGTACTTTACCTTGTGAAGCAATGGAGCGCCCTTTGAGTCCCCATCCTTTACCAGAACCGTTGCCACCACCAGAACCATAGTAAGAATTAGCATATTGACTACCATCTATTTGCCCCTGATAACCAGGTTGGTTGCCATCTCCTTGTCCTGAGGTACCACTACCACCTGCATTGGCAGCGCCTAAAATGTTAGAAAGTGCATCAGAAGTCTCACGTGAAGGCTTAGGAGCGGGTTTAGGGGTTTCTTTAGTAGGCTCTTTTTTAGGTGTTTCTTTTTTCTTTTCTTGTTTTTTAGGGACTTCGGGTACAGAAACTTCTTCGTTGTTATCTTGAGCCAAAAGGTTTTCCTTTACTTCTTGTGAAGTACTCTGTTCTGGTTGTGTTTGTGGTGTTTGGGTTTCTTCTTGTTTGGCAGCACTTGGGGGAGGAGTACGTTCTCCCATTCCAGTTATATCTACCCCATAGATGACCTCTACTCCATTTTCGGGTGGAGGATCTAGGTACTTCATTCCTGCGAAAAATAGGATAAAGATCACCAAACACATCACAACTGTAGTGAGTGCTAAAGCTTTACGTTTATGTTCTGTATTGAATAAGTTCATATACTTTGCTATTTAGGACGTACAGCCAAAATTACCTTAAATTGATTTTGGTTTGCTACATCCATCACAGTTACCGCATTTTCAATAGGTACACTTTCTTCTACGCGTAAAATAATAGTAGGATTTTCTACTCCTTTTAGTGCTGATTTGAGTTCTGCATCGAGATTATCTACAGATATAGGTTTTTTGTCGATAAAAAAATTCAAATCTTTATCAATGCTCACTGAAACATTTTGTGTGTTGGTGCTTTTTCCTTTAGCTTTAGGCAATAGCAAATCGAGCGCATTAGGGCTATTAGCAGTAATCATAAAGAATACTAACAGCAAGAACACAATATCCGTCATAGACGACATACTGAACTCAGGACTTACTTTATTTCTACCTTTTAATTTCATAATTGTACAGTAGTTTTTTGAAACCTATAGAGGTTCGTTCAACAAGTCTAAGAATTCGACGGCATTAGCTTCCATTAGGTGTACCACTTTATCAGTTTTTACCACTAAGTGATTGTAACCTACATAAGCGATAATCCCTACGATAAGACCAGCTACAGTAGTAGCCATTGCGGTATAAATACCTCCTGCTAAAGCGCCCATTTCGGCTTGACCACCAGCAGATGCCATTTCGTGGAATGACATAATCATACCAACAACAGTGCCCAAGAATCCAATCATAGGTCCTGCTCCTGCAATAGTAGCGAGAATAGCCGTATTCTTTTCAAGATTGTAGACCTCTAAAGTGCCTGCATTTTCAATAGCTTTATTAATATCTTCAAGAGGTTTACCTATACGAGAAACCCCTTTTTCAATAAGGCGTGCTACAGGAGTATTCGATTGTACACAAAGCATTTTGGCTGCATCCAAACGTCCAGCAGAGATACAATCACGTATTTTATACATAAAAGTTTTATCCACTTTAGAAGCTGCCTTGATAGCAAATAGGCGTTCAAAATAGAGGAAAAGTGCTACAGCGAGCATTACGAATAGAATGCCAATAATCACAATATTAGCAGTGCCACCATCTACAATCATATCCATTATAGAAAGTGTTTTTTCTTGAGCTGGAAGAGTGTTGGTTGCAGTTGTAGCAACATCTACAGAAGTTTGTAATCCTAACATATTATTTTTTCGTTTTCTGTTTAAAAATATCGCAAAAGTAAGAAATAATTATCAATATACAATTATTAATGATTAATTAACAATTATTAAAAAAGTAAATATTTGATAATCAATTCTGTATTTAATATATTGCTAATAAAAAAAGCTACTCAGGGTATTGAGTAGCTTTTAGTGGACTCTACTGGATTCGAACCAGTGACCCTCTGCTTGTAAGGCAGATGCTCTGAACCAGCTGAGCTAAGAACCCCAAAATAACAATGATAAAAATTTTAAACCTAAGTGGGTCCTACTGGATTCGAACCAGTGACCCTCTGCTTGTAAGGCAGATGCTCTGAACCAGCTGAGCTAAGAATCCTTTTTTTTAGATTATAGTAACAACAATAAAATCTTAAATTTGGTGGGTCCTACTGGATTCGAACCAGTGACCCTCT
>NZ_KB291398.1:44570-81845 GCF_000318295.1 Capnocytophaga sp. oral taxon 326 str. F0382 | reverse complement strand
GGCAGATGCTCTGAACCAGCTGAGCTAAGAACCCTTATGTTTTTAAATCGGGTGCAAAGGTACTACTTTTTTTGAAACCTCCAAATTTTTTTATGAAAAAAGTGAAAAAATATTTATTCTTTTAGCATAAACTCGTACTCTAATCGGTTGAAGTTAGTAATCATATAGGGTACTTTATTCCATTCACTTTCAGGCTTATTGTCATTGTAATTCTCGCGTACTGTATAAATGTTTTTGCCATTAAATCTCTTTCGGGTTACTCCTACAAAATAATAAGCGTCACCGCTCCAACAGCCCTTGATTTTAGGAAAATAGAGTACCAAAGTACGTCGTTTTGTAGGGCAATGGTAAATTACGTGTTTGTGTGTTGCCTCTATAAGCTCATAAACATCACTGAATTGATAATTTTCCATACACCCCGATTGTTCTTCATGAAAAGGGAGTGAATCGGGGAATATAATATTTTTTTCATTTGTTAGACGAAAACTCACTTCGGTAGTATAACAATCAGGAGCTCCACAATCAAAAGTGTGAAGGTTGAAAGGCAAATGCACTTTGATACTGTCCTTAGTAGTCTTAGCGAATCCTTGTAAGTAAAACTCTTCTAAACAGGTATTTTTTAGAATACTATATTTCATTTGGTGCAAAACTAATTTTCGTACAGCTCTTTGGTAACTCTCGTAGTCCTCACCGTATTTTTCTTGCAAGATTTTTAACAAGCTATCGTTTTTCGAGAGTTTAGGTTTGAGGTTAGAGGGGGTAGTTTCTGTAACAACAGAGCTATCAATAGGCATAAGAATAGTAGTACTACTTTTAGTAGTATCACTCTTTTGTATAGTAATAGTTTTTTGCTGTTGGCAACTCACCAACAGTATTACAAAAACGGAAAGAAGAATTGTATATTTCATTTGGCAAAGATATGAAATAATTGAAAATTAACAATTGACAATTGAGGTCATTATATTATTTTTATATAAGAGCTTTTGTATCAGTGTCTTTTGTGTAGTTAGATAATGATTTCTTTGTAATTTTTCTTTTTGTAGAGCAACACATTAGTATATATAACTATCACTAAAATTGAAAATTAAAATACTTTTCTTTTGTTTACTTTTAAAAAAGTATTACATTTGCGCAATATTTTTATTCAAACAAAAAAACCACTCTATATTAATTTTTTAAAAAACTATTAAAAGAGGATAAACCGATGAAAAAAGAAAATATTTTAGAAGACTATGGCATCGCTGTTCTCAGTAGAGAATGCAGCTTGATGGGAAGAAAAGAAGTGCTTACAGGTAAAGCCAAATTTGGTATTTTTGGAGAAGGGAAAGAAGTGCCTCAAGTAGCTTTGGCAAGAGCTTTTCAAGATGGTGATTTTAGGAGCGGTTATTATCGCGATCAAACACTTATGATGGCTCTCGGCGTGCATACTGTTGAGAATTTCTTTGCAGGGATATATGCACACGCTGACATAGAGGCAGACCCTACCAGTGCTGGACGCCAAATGGGGGGGCACTTTGCTACCCATAGTTTAGATAACGAAGGACATTGGAAAGATTTATTAAAACAAAAAAATAGCAGTAGTGATATATCGTGTACTGCTGGTCAAATGCCTCGATTGTTAGGTTTAGCACAAGCCTCTAAAGTTTATCGCAACTTACCTAATGCAGAAAGTAAAGGATTCTCAAACCACGGAAACGAAATAGCTTGGGGGACTATTGGTAATGCGAGTACCAGCGAAGGGCACTTTTTTGAAATCCTTAATGCGGCAGGAGTAATGCAAGTACCCTTAGTAATGTCGGTTTGGGATGATGAGTATGGTATTTCAGTTCCTAAAGAATATCACACTATTAAACAAAGTATTTCAGAAGCGTTAAAAGGTTTTGTGCGCGATAAAAAACACAAAGGGTTTGAACTATTTGTTGCTAATGGTTGGGATTATCCTACTTTGTATGACATTTACCAAAAGGCAGCTAAAATAGCCCGTGAGGAACATATACCTGTATTAGTACACGTGAAAGAACTTACTCAACCTCAAGGGCACTCAACTTCAGGCTCACACGAGCGTTACAAAAGTGCTGAACGACTTCAGTGGGAAAAAGATTTTGACTGTATTGCCAAAATGCGCAAATGGATTTTAGCTGAAAAATACGCTACTGAAGAAGAATTAGTAGCTATAGAACAACAGGCTAAGAAACGCGTGAATGAAGGCAAGAAAAAGGCTTGGGAAGCTTATATTAAGCCTATTGAACAAGAAAGAAAAGAACTTGTTGTTCTTCTCTCCTCATTGTTAGCCAATACGAACGATAACACTATAAAAGAAAGAGTAGAGAGTTTATCAAAATCTCTTTTGGAAGTAGCTTTACCTAATCGCAAAGATGTGTTGAGTAGTGCGAGAAAAGCCTTGAGATTGTTATTACCAGAGGGTGAAAACAAAATATTTCCTTTACAAGAATGGATAAAGAAGTATATAAAGGAAAATGAGCCTAAATATAGTCGATTTCTCCACACAGAGAATGAACAAAATCCTATTCACATAGCAGAGGTGCTTCCTACTTATGACACATCAAAAGAACTTGTAGATGGGCGTATTGTGTTGAGAGAGAATTTCGATGCTTTGCTTACTAAATATCCTAATCTTTTGATATTTGGTGAAGATGTAGGTAATATAGGCGATGTAAATCAAGGGTTAGAAGGTTTGCAAAAGAAACACGGAGCTGTAAAAGTAGCTGATACGAGTATTCGTGAAACAGCTATAGTGGGACAAGGTATAGGTATGGCAATGCGAGGTTTGCGTCCGATTGCTGAAATTCAGTATTTAGACTATATTCTTTATGGATTACAAACACTAAGTGATGATTTAGCCAGTCTGCACTATCGCACTTTTGGTAAGCAAATGGCACCTCTTATTATCAGAACGAGAGGGCATCGTTTACAAGGTATTTGGCACGCGGGTTCACCTATGGGTGTATTGTTAGCTTCTTTAAGAGGGATGTACATTCTTACCCCACGTAATATGGTGAAAGCAGCGGGCTTCTACAATACACTCTTGGAGGGTAATCAACCAGCTGTAGTGGTGGAATGCCTCAATGGTTATCGCTTGAAAGAAGCGTTGCCTAGTAATCTCACTGAGTTTAAGACTCCTATAGGGGTAGTAGAAACACTTCGTGAAGGAAAAGATATTACTGTAGTATCTTACGGGTCTACTTTGCGTATCGTGTGTGAGGTTGCTGATGAATTGGCTGCCTTGGGTATTGATATTGAAATTATTGATGTACAATCATTAGCGCCATTTGATGTACGTCACGATATAGTGAAGAGCATACAGAAAACCAATAGACTATTAGTAGTTGATGAAGATATGCCTGGGGCTACTTCGGCATATATTTTACAGAAAATTTTGGAAGAACAAAATGCTTATCAGTATTTAGATAGTGCACCACAAACCTTGGCGGCAGGTAACCACCGTCCTGCTTATGCAACTGATGGTGATTATTTCTCTAAACCTAATGCCGATAGCATCATTGAGAAGATATACAGTATAATGCACGAAGTTAATCCTGCAAAATACCCTACATTGTTGTAGTATTATATTTTTCACTTTGTCAAAGTTTTAGGACTTTGACAAAGTGAATTTCAATCGTCATCTTCTTGAAAATCATTTAAGAGATTATCAATAGCACGGCGATCTTTTTTAGTAGGGCGACCTTCTCCTTTTTCGCGGTAATAGTCCTGAGCGAGTTTTTGTATTTCGGCTTGCTCAAAAGCTTCAGGAGGTGTGTTATCTTGACGATAAAGGTCTACTAACTTAGCCCCCACACGGCTTTCGGGGATGTCTAAAACCTCTAATTGGTAGTTGATTTGGTTTTTACGCACTACTATTTGGTCGTTTTTATAAATCTCACGTGAAGGTTTTACTGTTTCGCCATTTACTTTGATGTGACCTTTTTTACAAGCTTCAGTAGCAATATTACGTGTTTTGAAGTAACGTACACACCATAAATATTTATCAATTCGCATTCTTTTATAATTTTAAAAATAACAATAAGGTGCAAAAGTAAGAAATAATTTGTATCTTGCGCCCCAAAAATAAGACAATATTTTATATGACAAACAAAATTCTATTTAGCATCAGTGTAATAGCTCTGCTATTAACTATAGGTTGTAAGAAAAATGACAGTTCTAATGTAACACCACCAAGAGATGTTACAGAAGTGAGGAATGAAAACAATCAAGCTATTGAAACATTCTTAAAAACACATACTTACACATATTCAGCTACGGCAGCTATTTCGGATGCTGTTACTTTTACAAGTACAACTAATGTTTCACAATCCATTTTTAACAATAGTAATTTGAAGAAAATGGAATTAGATGTATTTGATGCCAATAACAATCGCATTCGTCATACTTTGTACTATATGGTATTACAAGAAGGTACTAGTACCCATACCACTTCTATTGCCGACTCGGTATATGTAAACTATAAAGGTCAGTTACTCAACTTGACAGTATTTGATGAGACTACTACTCAATCAGCATCTAATTGGATGGATTTACTGGGAAATATTGTTACCAATCGTCCTTCAGGTACTATCAGAGGATTTAGAGAAGGAGTAGCTCAGTTAAAGCCATCAGTGACCAAACTCACACAAAATTCTGATGGTACACTTACCGCTCCTACCGATGGAGGGGTAGGAATGTTCTTCATTCCATCAGGTTTAGGTTACTTTAATAACAGTCAGGCAAAAATACCAGCTTATTCACCTTTAATTTTTACAGTAAGACTTATTGCTGCTCGTCACGCTGATCACGATCACGATGGCAAACCTTCTAAAGATGAAATCGTACGTGATAACTATGGAGTGGTTACTTATCCTGATTGCGATGAGAAGAAAGACCAATCATATCTTCCAGATTATTTAGATGCCGATTGTAAGTAAAATGAAAAAGCATATCCCTAATTTAATTACTTTAGGAAACCTCTTTTGCGGAACTGTAGCGATTGTTTTTGCTGTGAGAGGGGCACTTGATTGGGCTGCTCTCTTTGTAGCGATAGGTATTTTCCTTGATTTTTTTGACGGTTTTTTTGCCCGTTTGCTACACGTGAAATCAGAAATGGGATTGCAGTTAGATTCTTTAGCTGATATGGTTACCTCAGGAGTAGTACCAGGTGTTGCGATGTTTCAGTTGTTTAACCAAAGTAGTTACGTAGTAGAAAATCCAACAACTTGGGTAGCCTACTTACCTTATATAGGTTTTCTTATCACTTTGGCATCAGCCTATCGATTGGCGAATTTTAATATAGATACGCGGCAAACTTCTGGTTTTATAGGGCTTCCTACTCCAGCTAATACAATGTTTATCCTTTCTCTACCGCTTATAATGCAATACCAATCAACTGAACTATTTGATAGTTTATTGCATAATAGTTGGGTTTTATTAGGAATTACATTGTTGAGTGCATATTTACTGAATGCTGAAATAGCCCTCTTTGCATTGAAGTTCAGTGATTATTCATTTAAGAATAATGCATTGAAGTATGTATTTTTAGCACTTTGTGTTATTCTACTTGTAAGTTTAAAAATGATTGCTATTCCTATAATCATTTTATTGTATATTATTCTTTCCTTACTACCTAAGCGATAAATCCCGCTTCATTCTATCTAAATTGATTTTAGGTTTTTGTAAGAAGATAACACTATCAATAACTACTTGCTTGGATTTTGGGTATACTCCTAAACTATCCATTAGCAAGTAGTTTTTTTGTTTGAAGCGCAATATATAGGGCATTTTGTAAAGTGTAATATCACTAATGCCTTTGTTTTTAATGTAGTTGTTTATCATTGGGTTGATAGAAGTTGTATCGACCTGATAGATACTCAGCTTATTACCTTGCCTAATAGTGATTATCTTATCTTTATACTTGCTAAATACTAACATTTCTTCGGTAGTTTCCAATTGGTATTTGTGATAGAAAAGTACTCCCTGAAACAAAAGTACAGAAACGAGAAGAGCTACCAATACTTTATATTTCCTATAATGTACAAAGATGATGAGTATCAGTACTATTACTAAAGAAGAAAGAAGTAGGGGAGTTGTGAAAGGTATATTGCGTATGATAAACATTTCTTGGTGTGCGATAAAAGCTACTAAAATGTTCATCAGAGTTATTAATTTTTCTAAGATAAAAATTATAGGGTAAGGCAAAATACCTAAAATTCCCAAACATAGAGCAATGATACCTCCTATAAGTATAGGTTGTAACAAAGGTACTACTACCAAGTTAGCAACAAAGAACAAAATAGGAAATTGATGAAAATAGTACAAACTGATGGGCAAAACAACTATTTGAGCAGATAATCCTACTAAAAATAAAGACCAAATCCATCGGATGTATTTATTTTCAGGTTGCCACCATTTGCGCATTACAGGGTAGAATTTCATTATAGAAAATACAGCTGCATAACTCAACTGGAAGCCTACATCATATAAATAATAAGGATTGATAAGCAACAAAAATAACATTGAGAGCATTAAAGCATCGAATCTCCCTTGTTTTCGGCGTATAAGGGTACCCAACCCTACAAAACTAAACATTATAGTTGCTCTCAATACAGAAGGAGAAGCCCCAGCCATTAAAGCAAAAGTCCACAATCCTGCTAACAAGATGAAGTATCGCAATGGGCGATAAAATCCCAAATTAGGCATTTTTTGCAGTAGTAATAGAAGTATAGCCGTGATAATTCCGACGTGCAAGCCCGAAATAGCTAAAATATGTACTGCACCAGCATCTACATATTGTTGATAAATATTTTCATCTAAATCACTACGTTTTCCTAAGAGTAATGTATTTAAGAGAGCGGCAGACTCGCGATTGAAATTTTGATTGATTATAGCAGTTAGATGAGAACGCATTTTTTCAATATCTCCCATAAAATCTACTGTATTATTTTTAACAATAGAAAACGCTATTACTTCTACCCGACCAAATACCCCTTTTCGTTCCATATATCGTTTATAATTAAATTGATATGGATTTTTAGGGGGAGATAAGGGCGTGTATTTTCCTATAAAAATTAATCTATCGGTTGGAGCTAATGCATTTACATCATCGGTAATTGTTTTAGAAGGGAAAAAACACAAGATTTTTCCTTCGGTATTGTTGTGGTTTGCCGTTAAGAGGTTAGCTTTAAAAGTAGTACCATAATTGGTTTGTGAAATGATTTCTATTACCTCGGCTTCTAAGGTGTAATATTCATTGGTATTTAGTTTTTGTGTGTAATGTTTAGGGTTATAAGTAGGAGTGTGAAGGTACGTTATTAACATACCTACAGCTACAGAAGTGAGACCTATGTGGAATATAATTCCGCGACGAAAAGCATATCGCTTGGTAGCTAATAGGTAATGTATTGTTAGGGTAGCTAACAAACACAGACTACTGCTTATAACAAACAAAAAAGAGGGAGCTATTATATCGGTAATAGCAATCCCTCCTATGAGTCCAAATAATATAGTTAATATGGGAATATTTACGAATCTCACATCACACGTTTTGCCATACGAAAGGCTTTTTTGTAATAAGCATCACTTAATGAAGATATTACGACCCCTCTTTTAGAGGAAGAATGAATGAACTTCACATCACCATCTACATCTACTACCATACCAACGTGAGAAATTCTATTTCGGCGAGTAGTTTTGAAGAATAATAAATCACCTACTTGTACATTTTCTAAGCGTATTTTCCGTCCTTGGGTAGCCATTTCTTGTGAAGAACGAGAGAGAGGTACAGCGATAGATTTGAAAGTAGTACTTACAAAGCCAGAACAGTCCATTCCTTTACGAGAGACTCCTCCGTGGCGGTAAGGAGTTCCTAAGTAAGAAAAAGCAGTGTCGAGCAATATTTTTTGTTGTTTAGTATCAACTTTACTTTTTGATAGAGCAGGAAGAGCGATATCAGTATTATCTACGATTTCTTCTTCATCAAGGAGTTCTTCTTCATCTAAATCATCATCTAAATTTTCTTCAGTAATAGCTATATTTTCAGCGTATTGTTGGCTTATTTTTTTAGGAGTATACCTCTTACTTCTCGAAGCTACTGCACGTCCTCTTACAGGAGTTTTTCTTTTAGCGGCTACTGCTCTTCTGTTTTTTGCTACGGCTTTCTTTTTAGCACTATGGCTTGCTACCCTATGTTTAGGAGGTGTTTTTTTACCTTTAGCAGTAGAGGCTACTACCTTAGTTTTTCCTTTTTTAGGAGGACTATAAGTTTTCTTTTTAGGTTTTTTACTTGCTATCAGAGTATTCTCAGCGCTTACTTTCACAGTAGTACTCTTTTCATTTTTTTGTATGCTTTCTGTAAAAGAAGAAAAGCAAAATAGTAGTGTAAATAGTCCTAAAAGTCTTAAAATGTACATAAATAAGGGGTTATAAAGTTATTAAATTAGTGTTCTTTTCAGTAATAAGGAGGTTTTCACCTTTTTCATCTAAATCGAATATGATGCTGTCACCTGCGTGTATTTGGTTAGATACGATTTCTTCAGCCAAGGGGTCTTCAATATATTTTTGTATAGCGCGTTTTAGAGGGCGTGCTCCATACTGTTTGTCGTAACCTTTATCGGCTATAAAGTTTTTAGCTTTTTCACTCAGTTCTACGTGGTAACCTAAATCGTTGATACGAGAATAAAGTTTAGAGAGTTCAATATCAATAATTTTGAAGATGTCTTCTTTACTGAGAGGGTTGAAAGTGATGACATCGTCGATACGATTGAGGAACTCGGGTGCAAATACTTTTTTCAAGGCATTTTCAACGATTGATTTTTCATTAGCCTCAGATTGAGCCAATCGTGCAGAAGTACCAAAACCGACACCTTGTCCGAATTCTTTTACTTGGCGGGCGCCTATGTTAGATGTCATAATGATGATGGTATTTCTAAAGTCGATTTTTCGTCCTAAGCTATCGGTTAGGAAGCCATCGTCTAACACTTGCAAAAGCATATTGAAAACATCGGGGTGAGCTTTCTCGATTTCGTCTAAGAGTACTACAGAGTAAGGTTTGCGGCGTATTTTTTCGGTAAGTTGTCCACCTTCTTCATATCCGATATATCCTGGAGGTGCTCCTATGAGTCGAGAGATAGAGAATTTTTCCATATACTCACTCATATCGATACGCACCATAGCATCTTCAGAGTCAAAAAGTTCTTTGGAGAGAACTTTGGCAAGTTGAGTTTTTCCAACACCTGTTTGTCCTAAGAAAATAAAGGAACCTATAGGTTTATTAGGATCTTTGAGACCTGTGCGATTGCGTTTAATAGATTTTACGACTTTTTCTATAGCTTCGTCTTGTCCTATGATTTTAGATTTCATAGCGTCAGATAAGCCAGAGAGTTTGTTAATTTCAGTTTGAGCGATTCTATTCACGGGGATGCCACTCATCATAGAAACGACATCGGCGATATGTTCGGCAGTTACAGTGTCTCGGTGTAGTTTAGAATCCTCGTCCCATCGTTTGTTGAGATCTATTAATGATTTTTCGATGTGTTTTTCGTTATCGCGAAGGCGTGCAGCTTCTTCAAACTGTTGACGAGAAACGGCTCTATTTTTGGCTTGTGTAGCTTGTTCTAATCGTTCTTCTACGTCTAAAATATATTGAGGTACTTTTACCTGCATAATATGTATTCGCGCTCCGGCTTCGTCTAAGGCATCAAGAGCTTTATCAGGTAAATAGCGATCGGTGAGATAGCGATTGGTAAGCTTTACGCAAGCTTCGATAGCATCTTCGGTATAAATTACATTGTGGTGTTCTTCGTATTTAGCTTTGATATTTTGAAGAATCTGAATGGTTTCGTCTACACTGGTAGGTTCTACTAATACTTTTTGGAATCGGCGTTCTAAAGCGCCATCTTTTTCGATAGACTGTCGGTATTCGTCTAAGGTAGTAGCTCCAATACATTGTATTTCGCCTCTTGCCAAGGCAGGTTTGAACATATTAGAGGCATCTAAACTTCCTGAAGCTCCTCCAGCGCCCACTAAGGTGTGGATTTCGTCTATAAAAAGAATGATGTCTCTATTTTTTTCGAGTTCATTCATTATTGCTTTGAGGCGTTCTTCAAACTGACCTCGGTATTTTGTACCAGCTACTAAAGAGGCTAAATCGAGAGTTACAACACGTTTGTTATACAATATGCGTGCCACTTTTCTTTGTACGATGCGCAAAGCTAACCCTTCAGCGATAGCACTTTTTCCTACGCCAGGTTCACCGATGAGGATAGGGTTGTTTTTTTTGCGGCGGCTCAATATTTGAGATACGCGTTCTATTTCTTTATCTCGCCCTACGACAGGGTCTAATTGTCCTTGTTCAGCAAGTGTGGTTAGGTCTCTACCGAAATTATCTAATACTGTATTTTTTCGTTGATTGTACTGTCCTTGCCCTTGTAGATTTCTATTGTTTCTACTTTCGTGGGGCAAGCGATAGTCTCTATCGTATTCATCAACCTCATTAGTAGGCATTGTGGGAGTAACAAGTTTTGAATTATTGTCCTCTATAGGTTGAAAGCTGTCGCGTGCTGTTTCGTAGTTTAGGCCTAATTTATTGAAAACTTTTGTAGTAGGGTCATTTTCGTTGCGTAAAATACTCAATAGTAAATGAGCGGTATTTATCACATCAGATTGCATTCTTTTAGCTTCTAAATATGTAGCTTGCATTGCTCTTTCGGCTTGCACGGTAAAGTGAACAGCGTTAAAATTAGGAGGATTGAGACCGCGCGCTGAAGTAAGGGTATGGATGTTTTGCCTAAGTCTTTCCATATCGATATTTAAGTTGTGTAACAAATTGATAGCACTACCTTCATTTTCTTGAAGTATTGCTAATATGAAATGCTCAGTGCCCACAGTAGATTGCCCTAAACGTACTGCTTCTTCTTTGCTATATGTAAATATTCTTTTAACTCTTGGTGAAAAGTTATCGTTCATAGTAAAAATCTTCTTTTGTATTAAAACCAAATAATATGGATAAAACACGGCAAAATTAGTAAATAAATATGATAAAACAAAATCTTATTAAAAATATTTTATTTTAAGCACAATTCATTAAAAATGTTGAACGTTATTTTTTTCATTGCAAAAAGTTCGTCTAAGACAGTGTTAATCTGCTGAACAGAGTAGGGTAGTGTATTTATTAAATCGTTGCAATTAAAAGATTTAGAAGATAATAATTGAAGGATATCAGCCTCTATTTTTTGTTTATTGGTTTTAGGGGAGTGCATTTGAGTAACACAATTAGAACATATACCACAAGGTTTCGCATTTTTCTCGCCAAAATACTCTAATAAGAATATACTTCGGCAAGTATTTTCATCTTCCAAGTATTGATATACTTTGTTTTGCAATAATCGTTTGGAGTGGTTATACTCTTTGATGTGTTTGCCAATGCTATTGATTGTGCGATCATCGTCGCGAGGCACGTTGAAAATGATTTGTATATCGGCAGTTTCACATTTTAAAACGCCTATTCCATCGTTGTGCAGAGTTTCTAAATACCCCATAATTTCTTTGTGAGATTTTTCGGTACGTTCCATCAATTTAGCCATTTCTAACTCTACTGGGAAGTGAAATATCAGTTCGTAGCACCTCATAAGATAAATAGTAATGTTTTTGATATACCGATGAGTAGTTATATACTTCACTAATTGTTCGGGGGTAGCTTTCATTTGGAAAGTAACTTTGTTGTAGAAATGGTGGTTGAAGGAAATGATAGAAAATCTATCTAATACTTGTAAAGCGTTATAAGTTTTTAAAGGCAATAAATTGTAGCGTTTACAAAAATCGGGGAATAGGAAGCTATAGGTATTTTCGGTACCTTCTCCTATGGCTATTTGGAAGTAGCTATTGAGTTTACTGTAAACGATTTTTAGATAAGGAATGTCTATAAGATATTCATTTAGAAGTTTTTCGGCATTTTTTATATCTACCTCATTGTAGAAAACGATGGCCTCGGCGGGGTTACCATCTCTACCTGCTCTACCTGCTTCTTGGAAATAATCTTCTAAGGTTTGAGGGATATCCCAATGAATCACCCAGCGGACATCGGGTTTGTCGATTCCCATACCAAAGGCGTTTGTAGCTACCATTACACGTACGTCGTTTAGCAACCACATACTCAGTTTGTTATTTTTTTCTTCAGCGGGGATCCCGCCGTGAAAATAAGTAGCTGAAATATTGTGGTTTTCTAATAAACGCGCCAATTGTACACAACCATTTCTACTTCGCAAATATATAATAGCTGTACCTTCGGTTGTTCTTAGCAGTTGTAAAAGGTGATGAAATTTGCTTTTTACTTTATATACTTTGTAAGCTATATTAGGGCGAGCTAAAGAAGTACTGATTACATTTGCTTTCTCGATGCCTAATTGATGTAAAATATCTTGTTGTACTTGAAGGGTAGCAGAAGCTGTGAGAGCTAATAAAGGTATATTAGGGAATTGTTCTTTGAGCCATTTACACTGTAAATAAGCAGGGCGGAAGTCCTTGCCCCAGAGCGATACGCAATGAGCTTCATCTATCACTATTAGATTAATAGGCATTACTTTGAGGTAATTACGTACGACTTCCTGTTGCAGACGTTCAGGAGAAAGGTATAAGAATTTGTATTGCCCATAGAGAGCGTTGTTTAGCAGGCGTTCTAACTCGGGGTAGGAGAGACCTCCGGCTAATGATAATGCACGTATTTCTCTGTTTTTAAGCGCTTCAACTTGGTCGGTCATCAGAGCTATCAATGGAGAGACCACTATACATATACCTTTGCGCATCATAGCGGGTACTTGAAAAGTAATAGATTTTCCTCCACCTGTAGGCAATAAGGCTAAGGTATCATTACCTTCTAAAACCGATTTGATCACGGCTTCTTGAGAGTTGCGAAAATTATCGTATCCCCAATATTTTTTTAGTGTGTATAGAGGTTCATTTTCCATAGTATTACTCTTGGTAATTTTTGTAAGCAGCGCGTGCTAATTGAGGAAAATCGATAAACGGATTGCGGTTGCCTTGGGCTTGTTCAATTACATTGTTGCGTTGGCGTTCGAGGTCGGAAACAGGATCGTCATCATTCCATTTTAAAAGTGTTTCGATACCTCCTATTACAATTTTATTATCGATTTTATCGTTATAGCGCAAATTGATATACATAATCATTCGAGCGACATCACCTTTCCACTCATCGCCAGGATACCAAGCGCTATTGATACGTCCAGCTCTTCCGGATCCATTGGTAAAAGGTATATTTCCTCTACTGCTATTAAGTTTACTATCACAAGCTTTTAGATGATGTAAATCACCTTTGGCATCTCCATTACTATATTTTGATTGAGGGAAAATATGTTCGGTGTTGAAAGTTTGAGGTTTATAATTATTATTACCACTCTTATATTCTCTCCAATAGCGCTCTTCGCCGGTGTAGACCAATACTACATATTCAGGATTTTTAAGGCTAGCGTCGGCTTTGTAGAGGTACTTATGACGATCATAATAACTTAAGAAATTAGTATGTTTGCTGATGGTAAGTACTGCTAAATCATCGTACAAAGCTTTTCCATTTTTAGTAAAAAGAATTCCTTTGTAATAATTTTGTAGTGCTTTTGGTACTGTAATATTGCTATTAGGAGGGGCAACGGGATGTTCTTGAGCTTGTTCTTTGCTATTGCAAGCTAACAAGAATGTTGTGAATAATAAAATGTAAAGTTTTTTCATTTGTATTTAGTTTTAAGTTATTTATGTAAGAAAACTTTTAATTTTTCTATCAGTTGTTTTTAGAATATTTTTCTTTTATGTATTTACTAAATTTGTGATAGTAGAACGATACAATGAGCACAGTTATCACAAAGAGAATAGCACCTATTACTGCTTGGGTAGGGTTGAAGCTCTTATGAAAATAATGGTCTAAGTTGAAATATGGAATAAAGTGATAAAGCGCAATACTATGAATGATGTAAATGGAAAGAGTATTTTGCCCGATACGTTGCAAGAATTGCGCAGTAAGTATATTTCGCAAGATTACAAATACTGCAAACGTCCAGAGAGTATCGCCCATTCTCAAGAAAAGAAAACCATTTCGTGCTAAACTTTCAAAGTGATTCCAACCAGTAATGCTATATAGGAAATGGAAAGTGTGATATTGAAAGTGAAAAATAGCTCCGATGCCAATAAGTAGTAGTGTATATACTGTATATAAATGTTTGGCGTTTCTGTAATAGTAAAATAACGATCCCATAAAGCCTCCTAAGGTTACAAAACCTAACCAAGGAAAAATAGTAAAGAAAGTACCATATTTTGGAGTAAAGTAATTAGCTACCACTTGGGGTAACCAAGAGTATTCATATTGGTTATAGGTCTCGTTGAAGGTGAAAAGTAGTAAAGTAATGCTGATGAGCATTGTAGGAAGGAAATGCCTTACGTGATTCCGAGCTAATAAGTAGAGTCCTACCATTATGATGAGGGCTAACCCTATACAATGCAAGATATCTACGAAATAGATACTTTTCCGCAAAATACACGCTACGGTTATAAGCATTAATCCGCGTTTTGCTCCTTTTTTTACACGAGGGTTCTTAAGTCCTACACCACTGCGTTCGCCTTCACGAATGAGTAAATAGGTAAAAATAAATCCAGAAATAGTAAGGAATACAGGGGCTGTAATACCTGTAAAATAATGCCAAATATAATAGTAAGGGTTATTTTCGTCGCAATATCGTTCAGCGAGTAAGGCAGTGATAAAGTGCCCTTGTAACATCATACAAATGGCATAAGCGCGTATTACATCAATAAATATCAGTCGTTGCTTCATTATGAATTTTGTTTTTTAGTATTTGAAAAGGGAGTTTTAATTTCTACGTATTGTGTTGAGAATATCTCCACATTAGCTTGCCTAAAAGTACTTTGGATATTTTTAGTTAGATCAGATTTTATAAAATACATATTTTCGGGGTGGAAAGTATAAGCATTGAGCTCATAAATAGCATTTAGTTCATTAAGAGAAATTTGAAAAATGTAAGGATGTGGTTTAGGAGAAATACCATTGGGTTTCAGAGCAGCTTCTATAAGGAGTTCTTCCACTAAATTATCAGAATAATCATAGCGTACTTTTACTTGTACATTTAGCGCTAAGCCTATTTCTTTGCCTATAGATGTGAAGTTCATAGTTGCACCGCTCAAGATAGCCGAATTAGGGATGGTAATATCTTCGTTATTAATAGTTTTCAATCTTGTTACTAAGGCGTTTTTTTCTATCACAGCTCCTATAATTTCTCCAGATTTAATCCAATCAGTAGTATGAGCCCATTCGGGGTGAAAGCCTTTTATTTTTAAGATACCTCTTTCTATTTCTAAAGCAAAAAAGCGCAATATTTTCAATACGTAGCGTGTAATGACTACAATAATGACAATATAGAATAAATGGGGCAAATATCCAATAATTGCTATACCGACGTTTTTTATAGGTTCAGAAATCCATTGTACTATGATTTTAGACAAGTATTGAGTAGAAGGGAAGATATCGAAAATCAGAGGTATAATAGTTATTAACAAGAAAAGCAAGAATATGATACGCAATATAGCAAGTAATTTCACTAAAGCTTTTACAATTCCTTGTTTTTTGATAAATTCGTAATTTCTAATGCGGATACCTGTGAGGGAGCGGTGTTCGGAGTTGAGCGTTATTTTTTTTAAGAAATTAAACAATCGGTTGATCGCCCATACAAGTACAAAGGCGATGAAGAGTACTAATAACAATTCAGCCAAGCGGATTAGGATGCTTTTTAGGCTATTTTGTTCTTTATATTTTACAATTGTATTTTTGATTACATTAGCATATCTTTGAGCTAATTCAGTTTGGGAGCTATTTTCCCAGAGCGCATCTACCATTGTAACACGAGTGATGATTTTTTCGTTATACATTACTGATAGGTAGTCGCCATTAGGTTTTATTTTGATAGAATCGGCGGCGAAAGAGGGGTCGTTATATAATTCTTTGAGTTTATTTTCTATATATTTTACGCGAGTATCAATATCATAAGGTCCATAGGAAGTATAGAGATAGTATAAGGTATCTTTTTCAAAAACAATAGGTCGTCCACGCATTTTATTGCGTAGTTTTTCCATTTCTTTTTCATTAGTAGTGGAGGAATTAGTAATTGAAGATGTATGTTTGTCGTTATTTATGAGTAGTTGTATTTTGTTTAATAGCATTGCAATGCGTACGGAATCTTTCTGGCGGAATTGTTTGATAGCTTCTAACTCTTTGTAAATTTCTTGTTGAGAAAGGCTATCTGGTTGCTGTGCCTGTGTGTACGCAACGCAGAATAGATATATAACAATGAAGATTTTAAAATGCATTTTAATTTGACTAAAGAGTAAGATTGTAGTGCAAAGGTATGACAATTTTCTCATATACCCAAAAATAAAAAACATTGGTAAAGGTATTCTTCACCAATGTTTTTATAATCTGTTAGTTATTGTTTTATTTGTTCAAATCTTCTAACACTTTTACAGCTTCATCTATATAGACGTCTTTTTCAAGACTTTCGTGCCAACGATCACGACGAAGTTTTAACTCTTCGCTGTTTTTAATTTTAGCTTCATCGGAAGCTACAGAAGAGAATTTTAAGTTAGATTTATAGTCGCTGATAGCTTTAAACTTTTTGGCTTGCTCTTCGTTTTTGTCGATTACTTTTTTGTAGGCTTCATAGTTGAGTGGGAAAACATAATCTTTTTGTTGTTGTTTTACCCATTGAGCATTTTCATCTATCAGTTTTAAATATTCGTTTTCTCTAATACGTTTTTTACTGTTTTCAATAGCCATATTAAAATTGGCATTGTTTGCCCAAGGAGTGTATTTAGCAGGTTCTATTTTATCCCAAGGCATAGCGTTAGGCATATCACGTTCACCTATATCGATATATTTGTATTTATCGGGTACAACAATATCACTTTCAACTCCTTTGAGTTGGGTAGAGCCTCCGTTGATACGGTAGAATTTTTGGATAGTGATTTTCAAAGCTCCAAGGTCGCCGTAATTGTTTTGACGAAGGAACTCATTTAGGTCTACGAAGCTTTGCACGGTACCTTTACCGAAGGTTTGTTTACCGCCTATGATAATAGCGCGTTTATAATCCTGCATAGCAGCTGCTAGGATTTCGGAAGCTGAAGCGGAAAGTTCATTGGTAAGGATTACTAAAGAGCCATCCCATTGAGTTTTAGGGTCGTTGTCGGAGAGAACGTCACGACTACCACGTGATGATTTTACTTGTACGATGGGGCCTTTAGGGATAAATAGACCTCCTATATCGACTACTGTTTTTAGGGAGCCACCGCCATTGGAACGCAAGTCGACAATTAAGCCATCAATATTTTCTTTTTTAAGTTTTTCAATTTCGAGGGCTACATCGGTAGCGGCATTGCGACGGTTTACATCTTCGAAATCAATATAGAATTTAGGTAGATTGATGAGGCCGTAACGTTTGCCATTGGCAGTAATCACAGCTGATTTGGCGTAAGTTTCTTCGATTTCTACTACATCTCGGATGATAGGTACTACTTCGATAGTTCCATCTACACGTTTTACAGTGAGGCGCACTTCGGTACCTTTTGGACCTTTGATAAGTTTAACGGCATCATCTAAGCGCATTCCTACGACATCAACAGGTTCGGCAGCGCCTTGACCTACTTTTAGGATTTGGTCGCCTACTTCCAAGAGTTTACCTTTCCAAACAGGTCCTCCCAAAATCACATTAGTAATAGCTATACCATCAGTTTTCTTTTGTAATTGAGCGCCAATACCTTCGAATTTGCCAGACATATCACGGTCGAAACCTTCTTTGATGTCGGGTGCCATATAGTTAGAGTGAGGGTCAAAAGTTTCGGTTATAGCATTTACGAACATAGCGAACCACTCTTCACGTGTAATATCGTTGTACATACTATACATATCAGCCAATGTTTTTTGAGTAGACTCTATAGATTCTTTTTTGAGTATTTGATTGCTTTTAGGCTGATATTTAGCATCTTTTTCTTTCTTAGTTACTTCTTCTTTTTGTTTAGTAATGTAAGTAGAAAGAGTAGTGAAAATAATCACTTGTTTCCAACGAGTTTGTAAATCGGCTTTACTTTTAACAAAAGGCAATTTATCGTAGTCGGTATTGATAGTTTCATTGCTATTGAGGTCAATAGGTTTAGCGAAGATAGCTTTAGTAATTCCTTCAGCTTCTTTCATACGCTGTTTGAGACGATTATAAGAAAGGTTGAAGAAAGAGATGTCACCTTTTTTTAAATCATCATCTAAACGGTTTTCATATTTTTTGAACTCATTGATATCGGATTGGAGAAAATAGCGTTTTTGTCCGTCGATATTTTTCAGATAGCTATCGAAGACTTTTTTAGAGAAAGAGTCGTCCATTTTCACGGGACTAAAATGAGCATTTTCGAGCACGTGCTCAATAATTTCTAATAGCACAGTGTCCTTATCCTTATTAGGATTGTCAAACTTCTTGCTTGTAAAGCTGCAAGAAGCGAATGAGATAAATAATAAAAATAATGCTGCTGAAATATTTTTCATCATAAAATGGTTTTTTCTATTTTTTTTAATTTTTAACTTCTGTCTTTATCAAATTGTGTGCCTTTCTCTTGTTGGGCTAATAATTTTTACATTTTGGAAAACAATAGCTCCGCGAATTACCCCAGCTATAGTATCGTGTAAAGCTTTTATGATTTGTAATTTTAGTTCATTTTTGTGATAAACTAAGCTAATTTCGCGAGCGGGGTAGGGTTCGGCGAAATAGTGAATGCGTTTCTTTTCTTCCTCTTTCAGTTCCAAAGAGTGTAGATAGGGTAACAGGGTCATTCCTAAGCCTTCGTTAGCTAATCGCACTAAAGTTTCAAAACTACCACTTTTTAGTTGGAAGTGTTCTTTAGAATCGATTACATCTTGGTTGCAGATATTGAGTACACTATCCTTAAAGCAATGACCATCCTCAAGCATTAAAATATCGTTGATATCTAAATCTTCAGAGTAGATAGTTTTAGAGTTTTGGAGGCGGTGGTTTACAGGAATGTAAGCGACAAAAGGTTCATAATATAAGGGACGTTCTACGATTAATGAATTCTGTAGAGGGGTAGCTAAAATAGCGGCGTCGTAACTACCATCTTCAATTTTTTTTAAGATATTTTCGGTTGTTTGTTCCTCGATTTTCAGGCAAACTTTAGGATATTTGTTAATAAAATTAGTAAGGAACATAGGCAATAGGGTAGGGGAGACGGTAGGGATAATTCCGACACGAAATTCGCCTCCTATATAGCCTTTTTGTTGAGCGACGATATCGTTCATTCGCCCAGCTTCGTTTACGATTATTTGGGCTTGTTTGATAATTTGTTCACCTATTTCAGTAACCTGTAGAGGTTTTTTACTTCTGTCGAAAATAGTAACTCCCAATTCCTCCTCTAATTTCTGCACTTGCATACTCAAGGTAGGTTGAGTAACAAAACTATGCTCGGCGGCGGTAGTAAAATTTTTGTATTTGGCTACTGCTAAGACATATTGATATTGAGTAATGGTCATAATAAAAGGTGTTATTTAAATGTTTTAATGAGTTGTTTTTCCTCTTCAGTAAGGGCTTCAATTTCGGGTACATAGGAAGGGTTGGGTTGATACCAATCTTCTGTTTTGAAAACATCTTGCAAAGTTTTATCCTTAAATATATACCCACGTCGTGCAAATGGCAGATTCCTGATAATGCGTTTTTCTTCAGGAGTTTTCTCGGTAGGGTCGCCTAATTCTCGGTTTTTTCCTAATGAAAAAATAAACTTTTGATTACCTCCTGCTTCTCGACAGTAGGAACTTTCTTCTTCTACGGAAAGCTCTCCCTTAGGTACAAAGTTTTTCTTTTCGAATACTAAAATACCTTGCTGGATATAAAAATTAGTATAATCGGGATTTTCAGTTATTTTTCCTATTCCGTTGAAAGTCCATTCATTAGTGTTTTTAAAGAAAGTTTTACGGATAGAAGCTGTTTGGAAATCACCCATATCCAAGATCAGGGTAAAATCGTCGATTTGCTTGTTAGCCCAGCGATTGGCAGCCGTAAGTACGTAATTAAAGTCGTAATAATAACATACTCCTCTTGATAGTTTATATCTATAAGTATGTTTTACAATGTTTTTCCCTTTTTTAAATTTTGCCTTGAAATGATAAACATACATAAAATCAATATCATTACCACTGGTTTCTCCTTTAAAAGTCTTCAAGTCTATACTCTCTACCTTCCCATTTTTAGCATAAAGAGAATCCGCTACATAAGCTACTTGATAAGATAAAAAGTTACCGTTAAGCGATACCGTAAAATCAAACATATAAGGATGATGCCCATTGATAGGAGCTCCATCTACAGCACCACTGGGGCTTCCTGCCTCAAACCCTACTACGATTTCTTTTGTTTCTTTAGGATTGAAAAACTCGTAATACACTGATACTTCTGCAAATTCTTCAGTTTTTTTGATATACAAAATTTCTTTTTTTACTGAAATATCAGTTTCGTTGATGGGGACGAGTTGGTTACCTGCCATATAGAAAGCGCCGTCATTGGTATATCCTTCAGTGAAGAATCCATAGAAACACAGTATAAAAAAGAGTCTTTTCATCGTTTTTATTTGAGTTGAGGCAATACTTCTTTTCCGATTTCTTCGAGTACCTCACCAGCTGGGCGGCTGCAATATTTGAGTACCAGCATAATATGATTTATTCCTATTTTTTTGAGTTCTTGGAACATATCGATGAGGTAATTACGCCCGAGGCGGAAGCCTAAGTCCATAGTTTGAGGTTCAAAATTAGGATTTTCCATAAGGTTGATATATACGGGTTGTATATAAGGTTTAGCAGGTTCGCCTTCATTTTTGAGAGCTTCGTGCCAATCTTCTACGATTTTTTTTTGGAAAGAGAAATCACGGGGATAGTAGATCCAGCCATCGGTGTGTTTAGCTATCCAATTGAGGTTTATACCACCGATGTGACCAGTGGCATAGATTGGGATATTTTTATGGATAGGTTTAGGGAGTACATCACCTACTTTGTCCATTAGGGTACCATAATCATTATTGTAAGTAGGGAAATCTACACTCCACAATTTTTTAAGAGTTTCGATATGTTCGGTTATGTGTGCGCTACGCAATTCAAAAGGTTTGTTGAAAGCAGGGTATTCGACGGGACGGTCGCCAGAGGCAATTCCCATTACGAAGCGGTTAGGGAACAATACATCGAGACTTGCGGAAGCTTTAGCGACATGTAGAGGGTGGCGTAAAGGTAGAATTACACTTGCTATTCCTATTTTGATAGAGAATGTAAGAGAAGCTATATGAGCTAAATATATCCAAGGGTCAAACATTTGACCTACTTCTTTAAAATCGGGGTTGTAGAGGGGGATGTCGCGTACCCATACAGTATCATACCCTAAGGCTTCTGCGCGTTGGATTAGCTGTATTTGATTTTCCATTTTAGGGATAGCCCCTTGATAAGATTCAATGGGTAATAATATACCTATTGAGAATTTATGTGCGTCAATCATAGTTTTATGTTTTTAAAACGCAAAAGTATAAAAAAAAAGGCATATAAAAAACTATATGCCATTTTATTTTTGATGAGGTTATTTTTATGAACCTTTTTGTTCTTTGTTGAAGTACACTAAATAGTAATACATTTGCTTTTCCTCGTCCCAACCTTTTTCTATGAACTTATCGGCAGATTCGGGATTGATGAAGTCCATACGTATTTGGATATTTGTATCTAAATCGATTACGTTTTTAATTTTTTTACGTACATCGGAGACAGCTTTGTTAGCGATTGGAAAGGTAGATACATCTTCTATTTGATACTTAGGGCCTTTTTCTACTTTGTAGTGTTTGAACTCAGGTATTAATTGAGGATTTTCAAATACTTCATTCATAAATGAGGTTTCTTCGAAATCATCATTTTTAGCGAAGTAGTTGATAGCGCGGTTCATAAAAAGTACTTCTTCTTTTTTATCTTCGGCGGGCAAGATTACATCTTTTGCAAAATCTTGGCTGAACTTGAGGTATTTTTTAGTATAGAAGTTATCGTCGACCAAAGCATCGACGTTTAGAAAGTTTTCTAACCAATATTTAGTATCGTAGCGATTGCTATCAATAGAAAGTATTTTGTAGCCATCTTCTTTATTTACATTGAAAATGATACAACCTTTATCCAAGCGATGGATGTTTACACCTTCTTGGATAATCATTTCTAACTGGTTACCTTGTTCTTCAAACTGTAGGAAGCTATTTTTTACCTCAGATTTAAAAATACCAACAGCTTTTACCTTTTCATTATCCAAATAAGTATCGTGCAAAAGGGCTATATAGACTTCTCCACTTTTGATATGAGGATGATTAGATTGGTTGTACAAGTGTTGAGCAATTTTCCCTGATTGTTCGTGAATTGTACTTTCGTCCTCAAAAATAGGGGTTACCAGCTGATAAAGAGTATTGAATTCTACATCGGCATCGTGTACAAAATGGAAGTAGTTTTCTTCTTTTTCACGAAAAGGTTTGAAGAAATACTCTTTTAGCAAGCCTATAATTTCGTCGTTTAACGCATAAGGTTTTTCAGAAAAGAAAATAGGTTCCCCTTTACTCAAGTTGCCTACCCTATGGATAGAAAGGGTTTCGATGTTTGTTGTATATAAGTTAAGCATAGATAGATGTTAGCGAAATTAATAGTATTCCTCTTCACTGAAACTACCATAATCGTCTTCATCGAGGTCGAAATCGTTGAACTCGTCTTCAAACTCATCGAAATCATCGGCGATGAAGGATTTTTCGGGGGCTTCGGCAGGGATAGAACCGTGAGCGTGTATCAAAGCAGGGTAGGATACACCAGATTTTTCTTCTTCAATATCTACCAATTCAACGAAGAATGTCCACATTGACATAAAGTCGTACACATACAACAATTTAGGTTCGTCTTCACTTACTACTGATTCGATAGTAGTTTCTTCCATTAAGCGTATTTCGCCACTCTCGGATACATCGAAAAGAGTGATTTCTTCACCTTGATTCCAATCGTCATCTGTAAGGTAGAATGAAGCCATTTCGTTGCCAGCAAATCCAAAAGACTGGTTGATTACATTGTGCAAATCTTCCAAGGTAGCTTCTCCTTGGATTGCGATATCTCTAAAAACGTCTTCTTTAACGTCGAGTATTACTCTAAATTTGTATACCATTTTTAGGTGTTAGTGGTTAAGGGTTATTTAGCTATGTCGGTGATTTCGATGTCGAAAATGAGGTCGCTATTAGGAGGAATAACATTACCGGCACCTCTTTCGCCATAGCCTAAGGCAGCAGGGATGAATACACGCACTTTGTCACCTACTTTCATTTTTAGAAGAGCTTCCTTAAAACCAGGTATAAGAGGGGCATTAGAACTATATTCCATAGGGAAAGCTTGGTAGCCGCCTTGTTGCTCACGCATTGCATTGTATTTGCCATAAGTTTCTTCTATTTCTTTTACATTAGAATCGAAGAGAGTACCATTTGCCAAATATCCAGCATAGTTAACCATTACTTGTTGAGTGTGGTTAGGCTGTTTGCCTTTACCTTCTACTAAAGTAAATATTTTTACTCCAGAAGGGAGTGCTTTAGCTTGAGGTTCTTGAGTTTTTACCTCTTCTAAGAATTTAGCAGCCGCTGCTTTGGTTTTAGCTTCCTTTTCTTGTTCTTTTTTAGCGATATCTTTGAAATAGTTTTCAAAAACTTTTACAGCATTGAAGTTTTTAGCGTCTTTACCATTAGCAATAATTGTAATTTTATTGATTTTGATATCTTTTTCAGGTTTATTGTTAGCTACAGTTTTAGTATTAGCTATTGCATCGATTACTTCTAAACCTTTAACAGTTTCACCAAAAACAGTATGACGACCATTGAGGTGAGGGGTAGGTACTTGAGTGATGAAAAACTGACTGCCATTTGTACCAGGCCCTGCATTGGCCATTGATAAAATTCCTTTTTTATTGTGTTGCAAAGTAGGGACAAATTCATCTTCAAAACGATATCCCGGATCGCCCATACCTGTACCTGTAGGGTCACCTCCTTGGATCATAAAATCTTTGATTACACGGTGGAAGATCGTTCCGTTGTAGAAAGGTTTTCCTTTGTATTCGGCTTTTACGAAAGAGTTTTTACCTTCGGCTAAAGTAACAAAGTTAGCTACTGTTATAGGAGTTTCTTTGTAGTTGAGTTTTACAATGATATTTCCTTGAGTAGTTTCGATATCAGCAAATAAGCCATCACCTAAGTCCTTGTAGGCTTTTTTTTGCGAATTACAACTGAAAAATACAAACATTGCAGAGAGCAATGCTACAAAATTGAGTCGTCTCATAATATAATAATTAATTAATAATGTTTATTTATTCGGGTCGAGGTTTTACGTCTTCTTGATTTTTTTCAATCTTAAAGACTTCGATTTTAGCTATAATAGGTTGATTGAAAGAAATTTTATCTTTATCGCCGCGATAGCCATAAGCTACACTTGAGGGGAAATAGAAAACGCCACTTTCTTTTTCTTTTAACAATTTTAAAGCAGAACGCAAGCCTTGGAATACTTCTTCTTTATCTACATAATATTTGTATTCACCATCGGGTTTTTCCTGATAAAGCTGGTTACCTTGCAAATCGGAGAGGCTGTAATCATAAGTTACGATATCGCCAAACTGAGCAGTATAATGAGCCTCAGGATTTTGATTTAGATAGTAGAACTTAAATCCGTGTTGAGAGTCGACGAAAGAGTGAAGTGTATCTTTTTTGATGATAGAATCGATTAGCGCTTCTTCGGAGGCCAACAGAGCTTTATTTTTCATAGCTGATTCTTTTAAAAAAGTACTTGTTTTTTTAGTTATAGGATGGCGTGCTTGCCGATCGGCACAACTTACCAAAACTATGCCAATGGCACTTAGAATGATTATTTTTTTAAGTATATTCATTGTATTATTTTACATATTTTTGTGGATAAAATCGGGTAATACTTGTTTGAAATAGGTAACTGCCTCGTCTATAGAGCCGTCGAATCGCCCACCAGCGGCATTGATATGTCCGCCGCCATTGAAACATTTACGAGCCAACAAGTTTACATCGTTATTGCCTTTGGAGCGCAAGGAGATTTTTACAAAATCGCCTTCTTGGATAAAGATGACAGCTAATTTAGTATCTTTAATTGTGAGTCCATAGTTTACAAAACCTTCGGTATCACCTTTTTGATGGTCGCATTTTTGTAATTCCTCAGAAGTGAGTGTAATATAAGCAGTATCGTACTCCTTGATATACACCAAATTTTTGAGAGCAGTGCTAAGTAATTGCAATTTGTTGTAAGAATTATTATCGAACACATTGCTATTGATTTGGCTATTGTTAGCTCCTTTTTCTATTAAGAAAGCGCCAATTTTGAATGTGTTGCTAGTGGTGGTGGGGTATTTGAAGTTACCTGTATCCGTCATTATTCCTGTATACAAGCAAGTTGCTATTTCTTTATCGATTTGGTTTTTATTGCCCATTGCGTCGATAAAGGTGTAAATCATTTCGCAAGTAGAGCTTGCTTTAGGGTTAGAGAAAGTAACTTTGGCATAGTCGTCGGGGGCTTGATGATGGTCTATCATCACAAAGGTAGCTTTAGAGTTCTCTAATAGAGGAGTGAGTGTATCGGCTCTTTTGAGGGCGTTGAAATCGAGCGTAAAGATAAGTTTAGAGGCTTCGATTTGCTTTGTAGCTTTTTCAGGATTGTTGTCGTAAATAAGAATTTCATCGGCAGCAGGTAGCCATTTGAGAAAATCAGGAAAATCGTTAGGTGAAACTACCGTTACATCACAATGATGTAATTTGAGATAATGGTAAAGCCCTAAGCAGCTACCTATGGCATCGCCATCAGGGCTTTTGTGAGGGATGATACTTATTTTAGGTTGCTTTTCGAGCAATATTTTGGTAGCTTCGATATCGTATATATTCATTTGCTTTTAGAGATTTTAGGAGAGAGTTCTTTTTTCTAAAAGTACTACATTTTCAACGTGATAAGTTTGAGGGAACATATCGACGGGTTGTACTTTTGTCACCTTATACATTTCGTTTAAGAGCGCTAAATCACGGGCTTGGGTAGCGCTATTACAGCTCACATATACTATCTTAGAGGGTGCTATTTGCAGGATTTGCGCTACTACGTCTTTGTGCATTCCATCGCGAGGAGGATCGGTGATGATTACATCGGGGGTACCATTAGCTTCGATAAAAGCATCATTAAAGATGTTTTTCATATCGCCTACATAAAAACTCACATTATCAATGCCGTTTGCCTTAGCATTTGCTTTAGCATCGGCAATGGCTTCGGGTACAGCTTCGACGCCTACTACTTTTTTAGCTTTTTTAGCTACAAACTGAGCGATAGTACCCGTACCAGTATAGAGGTCGTATACCAATTCATCTCCTTTTAAATCGGCGAAGTCACGGGTTACTTGATATAGTTTGTGTGCTTGTTTAGAGTTTGTTTGATAAAAAGATTTTGCATTGATTTTGAAGCGCAAACCTTCCATTTCCTCAAAAATACAATCGGTGCCTTTATAGACTTTTAAATCTTGGTCGTAGATAGCATCGTTTCCTTTGCTGTTGATACAATATTGCAAAGAAGTAATTTGAGGGAACGTTTGGGCGATATGGTCTAACAACCAATAGCCTTTTTTGCTATCGCTAAAGAATTGTATTACCAACATTATTTCGCCTGTAGAAGAGATGCGTATCATCATAGAACGCAAGACACCTGTTTGCTGACGCGGGCTATAGAAAGGTATATTATTTTCTAAAGCAAATCGCTTAATTTCCAATCGTATGGCATTAGAAGGATCTTCTTGTAAGTAACATTTATCGATGTCGAGGATTTTATCCCAAGCGCCAGCGATATGGAAGCCTAAACCGTTGCGTTGTTCAATTGTATTGGCATTTTGAATTTCTTCGGGGGTAAGCCAGCGCATATCGGAGAAGGAGAATTCCATTTTATTTCGATAGAAATAGATATTCTCGGAAGCTACAATAGGCATCAGTTCAGGGATTGTTATTTTTCCTAAACGCACTAAGTTGTTTTCGACTTCTTTTTGTTTGTAGAACAGCTGACTTTCATAGTTCATATCTTGCCATTTGCAGCCACCACAGTAGCCAAAATGGGTACATACGGGAGTTACACGGCGATTAGAATACTCGTGGAATTTAGTAGCGACCCCCTCGTAATAAGCCGATTTTTTTTTGGTAGTTTGTACATCGACTACATCACCAGGGATAGCGTTGTTGATAAAAATAACGCGACCATCAGGAGCTTTAGCAATGCTTTTGCCTTTAGCCCCCGCATCGGTAACGATAACATTTTCTATGGTTATATTTTTCTTTTTACTCATTGCGGGGGCAAAGGTACATTATTTTTTTGAATTATCGATTACTTGGCAGAGGATAAGTACCCTCTACTAAGATACTGCTATCTACATCTTGGAGGTTACGATGACCAGCGAAAGCCATAGTAGTATCCATTTCGTCATAGAGTATCTGCAAAGCGCGGGTTACCCCTTCTTCGCCATAAGCACCGAGCCCATATACAGGAGCACGACCAAGCATAATACCTTTAGCTCCTAAAGCCCAAGCCTTGAGCATGTTTTGACCTGTATAGAAGCCAGAGTCTATCCATACTTCAGTTTGGCTACCTACAGCACTTACGATATCGGGAAGGGCTTTTATAGTTGAAATAGTGTCATCCATCTGGCGACCACCGTGGTTAGAGACGATAATTGCATCAGCGCCGTATTTTACTGCCTCTATAGCATCTTCAGGAGTCATAATTCCTTTTAAGATGATAGGGCCTCCCCAGAGTTCTTTGATTTCGGCAATATCTTTCCAGCTAAGGCTAGGGTCGAATTGTTCTTTTGTCCAAGAAGATAGCGAAGAGAGGTCGGATACGTTTTTAGCGTGTCCAGCAATATTGCGGAAAGTCCAGCGGCGATTACCGAAGATATAGCGCAATCCCCAAGGGATTTTAGTAGAAAGGTTCAACATATTAGGAATGGTGAACTTAGGAGGAGTAGAAAGTCCGTTTTTGATATCGCGGTGGCGGTTACCTAAGACTTGTAAATCGACGGTAATCATCAAGGCAGAGCATTTAGCTTCTTTAGCACGACGGATAAGGTCTTTCATAAACTCGCGGTCGCGCATTACATAGGGCTGAAACCAGAAAGGTTCAACACCAGCTTCTACTAAATCCTCGATAGAGCAGATGGACATAGTAGATAGGGTAAAAGGGATACCGAATTTTTGGGCAGCTTTAGCCATGTGAATTTCACCGTCAGCCCACATCATTCCCATAAAGCCCACAGGAGCCGTCATTGCAGGGAATTTTACTTTTTTGCCAAGGAGTGTACTTTCGAGGGTGCGGTTATCCATATCCACTAAGATACGTTGGCGGAATTTGATAGGGTTGAAGTCTGAAACATTTTGTTTGTAGGTTGCTTCAGTCCAAGAGCCGGTGTCTACATACTCGTAGAACATTTTAGGGACGTTGCGTTTACAAACGACACGCAAGTCCTCAATGTTTGTCATTTTGGATAGATCTCTCATTTTTAAATAATTAATATTCTTAGATTTTAAATAAGTCCTTCTTGAATAAGGTTGTGTAGGTGTATAATTCCCACATATTCACCTTGTTTAGTTGCTAATAGTTGTGTAATTTTATTTTTCTCCATTAGGTGTAAGGCATCAATTGCTAAACAATCGACTTCAATAGTTTTAGGGTTAGCGCTCATTATATCTTTAGCGGTAAGCCCTTTGATACTATCCGTTTTACTAAGCATTCGGCGGATATCACCATCAGTTACTATTCCTACTATTTGATGATTGTTGAGTACGGCAGTTACTCCAAGCATTTTTTCGGATATTTCTACAATTACCTTTTTAATATCGGTATTAGGAGAGACCTCAGGTTTTTGGTTATGAGGTACGATATCGGATACTTTTAGATATAAACGTTTTCCTAATGCACCACCAGGATGGTATTTAGCAAAGTCGCTACTGCCAAAGTGTTTCATTTCCAATAGACAAACTGCTAACGCATCGCCTAATACCAATTGAGCTGTGGTGCTAGTCGTAGGGGCTAAATTATTAGGGCAAGCTTCTTTATCAACGTGAGCGTAGAGTACACTATCGGCTTGTTGAGCTAAGACAGAATTTTTATTAGAGGTAATGGCTATCAGCTTATTATTACCCCTTTTGAGCAAAGGCACTAACACTTTTATTTCGGGAGTGTTACCGCTTTTAGAGATACATATTACCACATCATCTTGCTGTATAATACCCAAGTCGCCGTGGATCGCATCGGCAGCGTGCATAAAGATGGCGGGGGTGCCTGTAGAGTTCATTGTAGCTACTATTTTATTAGCAATAATAGCGCTTTTACCTATACCTGTAATCACTACACGACCTTTGGATTGCAATATATATTGTACTGACTTAGTAAAATCGTCGTCGATATAATCAGTTAGTTTAGCAACAGCTTGAGCTTCTTCAGTAATAGTTTGTTTGGCAGAGGTAATAATTTCTTCTGAGTTCATTCGTTATATAGTTTTTAGTTGTTAGTTTACATTAGGCTACCATCGAAAAGGAAAGGCAGGAGGTCTTTAATAGATTCAGTTTGAACGATTTCGCCTTCAGCTCCCATAAAATATACGGGGATAAGTTTTTTTTGTTTGGTTTCGTATTCGGAGAGTGACTGGCGGCAAGCTCCACAAGGCGATACGGGAAAGGCAGTAGGGTCTTGGGCAGATCCAGAGATTGCGATCATTTCGATTTCCTCATCGGGATACTGGGTAGCGGCTTGGTATATAGCGACTCTTTCGGCACAAAGACCTGAGGGGTAGGCAGCATTTTCCTGATTGGAGCCTACGAAAGTTTGTCCGTTTTTAAGTAAAACAGCGGCACCCACTTTGAATTTAGAGTAAGGGGCGTAAGCCTTTTCGCGAGTGGTTATTGCTTGTTTCATCAGGTTTTGAGCTTTTTCAGGCAGGTCGGTTAATTTATTGAAAACATTATATTTTATATGTAATTGATGTTCCGTTTTCATAAGAAAATGCTTTTATTTTGCAAAGATACGAAGTAATTAGCAAATTAACAAATTTGATGGATAGAAAAATTTATTGATTAACTTATTGTAAGGTTTCCTGTTAGGTGTTTTTTTTGGAGAATCTTAGAGTTTTTTAAGACGAGTAAAGTAGATGTAAATACGATTTTGAGACTTTTAGCCCCTCTTACAATGTAACTTAAGATAGCTACTTAACGTGAGTTCGACGTAAGTAATTATTAAACAATCAGTGAAATATTTTTAAGCTCCCACGAATTACACGAATTTTCAGAAATAGGGAGTGCATAAAAGTCTTTATTTCCACGAATTTGGGAGTGTGTAAAACTTTATTTTATATTATCTCACGAATTTCACCTGAGGTGGTTTATATTGTGAATATATTCTGTTACGAGGCTGTAAATCAATGTTCTGTTATATCGAACTGACGTTAACTTAATGAGAGTTAGACGTAAAGAATATATATTATGGCAGCAAACGCTACTGGAATTACACGGATAGTATAGAACGAAAAATTTGCAAATCAATACTGATAGACTATTAATTAGCAAAATATTATTATCTTTGCGCCGTTTAAGTTAGAAAGAGACATTATAAATTGTTATGAAACGCAATTTTTTAGATTATTTATTTATTACTTCCAAAGGAATGGCAATGGGAGCAGCCGATGTTGTACCAGGAGTTTCTGGGGGTACCATAGCCTTTATATCGGGGATTTATGAAGAGCTTGTAGGGTCTATTAGCAAGATCAATTTACAAGCATTTAAGCTTTTATTCAGCAAAGGGATCGTAGCTTTTTGGAAACATATTAATGGTAATTTTTTTATAGCACTCTTGGCAGGGATAGGGGTTAGCATCATATCGCTTGCCAAAGGGATGAAATGGCTTTTAGAAAATGAACCTATAATGATATGGGCTTTTTTCTTTGGGTTGATGATAGCCAGCGTACTTTTTTTGATAAAAGAAATCAAGCGTTGGAATTTAGCTACAATACTCGTGATGCTCATATCGGGGGGAGTTGCTTATTTTATTACGGTTATTCCACCCTTAGTGAATGGTGGTAACCAGAATTTGATATTTATTTTCTTCTGTGGCGCTTTGGCTATTTGCGCGATGATATTACCAGGGATTTCAGGAGCTTTTATATTGGTGCTGTTAGGAGCTTATCACACAGTTTTAGACGCTTTGAGTTCGTGGAATTTTAAACTCATAAGTGTTTTTGGGGTAGGAGCAATCACGGGTATTTTAAGTTTTTCTAAGGCGCTGAAATGGTTGTTTGCTAAATATCGGACTCTTACTTTTGCAGGGTTGACTGGTTTTATCGTGGGGTCGCTAAACAAAGTATGGCCTTGGAAAGAGGTTTTGAAATGGGATACAGATGCTCAAGGCAATGCTGTGGCAGTGTGGGAGAAGAGCATATCGCCCTGTACTTTTAAAGAAGTCACCCATACAGAACCTCAAATATTCATTGCTGTACTATTAGCAATAGCAGGTTTTTTAGTGATTTATCTACTCGAAAAATGGAGTAACAAACGCAGTAAAAAACACTAAACTATGAACAGATTAGAAAGAGGCAATAAAAAACTACTCAACGCTTGGGCGTTTTATGACTGGGCGAACTCAGTATATTCACTTACCATCGTTTCCACTGTTTTTCCTATTTTTTACGGACTATTATTTCGCACTGCAGGGCTTACCCATATAGCCCTTTTTGGGATGATAATCAAAAGTACATCGGTAATCGCTTTTGTAACCGCTTTGGCTTTTGCTGTGGTGGTGGTACTCTCGCCTATTTTGAGTGGTATAGCCGACTATTTAGGCAACAAAAAAACATTTATGCGCTTTTTTTGCTATATTGGAGCAATTTCGTGTATAGGATTGTACTGGTTTTCGTTAGAACACATCTATTTTAGTTTATTTTGTTATTTTTGTGGGGTAGTAGGTTTTTGGGGAAGTATAGTGTTTTACAATTCCTATTTGCCAGATATTGCTCTGCCTGAACAATACGATGCAGTAAGTGCTAAAGGTTATAGTTTAGGCTACGCGGGGAGTGTGTTGCTATTGATTTTCAATTTGATAATGGTGATGAAACCCGAATGGATAGGTTTTACTACTACTGATACCGAAACGACACTCACGACGATGCGGATTTCGTTTATCACAGTAGGAGTATGGTGGATAGGGTTCAGTAGTATTCCTTTTTACTACCTTCCATCATATAAGAAAAATGGAGCTAAAGTTACCAAGAGTATTTTTTTTAATGGATTTAAGGAATTACGGAAAGTATGGCAACAACTCACTACCTCGCCACGATTGAAATGGTATCTCATTGCTTTTTTTGTATATAGTATGGGAGTGCAAACCGTAATGCTGGTAGCTACCTATTTTGGAGAACAAGAAATACAATGGGCGAGTGCTGAAGAAAGTACTATAGGACTAATAGTGAGTGTGCTTATAATTCAATTAGTAGCTATAGTAGGAGCACGACTCACAGTTATTGCAGTGCGCAAATGGGAAAATATTTGGGTGTTAATAGGGCTCAATGCTATATGGGTAGGAATTTGCTTACTTTCATATTACGTGTATAAACCGATACAATTCTACATCATTGCTACTTTAGTAGGACTTGTAATGGGAGGCATACAAACGCTTTCTCGCTCTACTTATTCGGCTTATTTGCCTGATACTAAAGATACAACTTCTTTCTTCAGTTTTTACGATGTGACTGAAAAAATAGGGATAGTAATAGGAATGGGTGTTTATGGACTCATAGACCAATTTACGAATAATATGCGTAATGCGACTATCTCATTGATTATCTTCTTCGGAGTTGGCATAATTCTACTTTTTAAGACAAGCAAACAACGGGTAACAAATAATTAGATATGATTTCAAAGGTTAGATTTTTTTTAGAGAAATACGGCTTTGCAGTATCGGCACGATTGGCTGAGAAATTAGGTGTACGCGCTAAAGATGTGCGTATTTTCTTTATTTATGGCACTTTTGCTACTTTAGGGGCTGGTTTTGGTGTATATCTATTATTGGCTTCTTTGTTGAGAATTAAGGATGTGTTTTTTGTGAAACGGACTTCAGTGTTTGACCTTTAGTGGTGGGAGCCGCACGGGCAGTTTTAATGGGAGCTGTGGGAGTTGTGGGAGTAATGGGCGGAACTAAAAAGCTATATTAGGATAGAGATTATTAGACAAAAAAGTATTATATTTGCCCCCGTATTTTAATTGGTTCTATATAATTTGGTACTATAATGATGAGAAAAGATTTTATGAAATACAATTTATTACTATTGAGTGCTTCTTTATTGTTAAGTGCTTGTAATGAACAAACTACTTATACTTCTACCACTGATATTCCCGTAGAGGGAGAAATGGTAGCCCAACTTACTTCACCACCTTTTGTACCAGCGCCAGTAGGCAATCGGAAGGCTACAAAACTGAGTGTTACTCTTGAAATCATAGAAAAAGAAGGCGAATTGACAGATGGTACTAAATACCTTTTTTGGACATTTGGCGGTACGGTGCCAGGGAGTTTTATTCGAGCTCGTGTAGGAGATGAAGTATCATTTACACTTAAAAATCACCCAGATAACAAATTGGCACACAATATCGACCTTCACGCAGTAACGGGAACAGGAGGAGGTGCTGATGCGTCGTTAGTAGCCCCAGGACAGCAACGTACCTTCACCTTTAAATGTTTGAACCCGGGACTTTTTGTATATCATTGTGCTCAAGCGCCCGTGCCTTTGCATATCGCCAATGGGATGTATGGGCTTATATTGGTAGAACCCGAAGGCGGTTTGCCCCCAGTAGATATGGAATACTATGTGATGCAAGGCGATTTCTATACCGAAGGAGCTTATGGAGCTGAAGGTTTGCAAGCCTTCAGCCAAGAGAAAGCCCTTGCGGAAAAGCCTGATTATGTGCTTTTCAACGGGAAAGTAGGAGCTATTGCAGGCGATAAAGCCCTTACTGTAAACGCTGGTGAAACTGTACGTCTTTTTGTAGGGAATGGAGGTCCTAACCTCATTTCTTCTTTCCACGTGATAGGAGAAATCTTTGACCGAGTGCAGGTAGAAGGAGGCAAACTCGTAAACGAAAATGTACAGACGACAGTTATTCCTGCGGGAGGAGCCGCTATAGTAGAATTCAAAGTAGAAGTGCCTGGTTCATATACGCTAGTAGATCACGCTATTTTCCGTGCTTTCAACAAAGGTGCGTTGGGTCAACTCATCGCGCAAGGGAGAGAAAATCCAGCTATCTACGGCAAGCAAGAGGCAGTGCCTTATCAGGTGTCAGTGGTTAAGTCTCAGGTGACAGGAGATAGGGGGCAGGAGTCAGGGAATAAGACTTTGGCACAACAGATGGAAGACGGGAAGAAAGTGTATCAGCGCACTTGTGTGGCTTGTCATCAGGCACAAGGGCAGGGGTTGGAAGGAGCTTTTCCGCCTTTGGCAAAAGCCGACTACCTGAATGCTAATGTAGACAGAGCAATAGAGACCGTACTGAAAGGGCATACGGGAGGGATTACTGTGAATGGCAAACAGTACAACAGTATGATGCCTCCTCAACCACTTACCCCTGAGCAAATAGCCGATGTGCTCACCTACGTATATCACAACTGGGAGAACAATAAAACCGTAGTAAGCCCTGAAAGAGTGAAGAAAGTAAGAGATAAACGTTAATTGGGTGATAATGATGAAAAAATACCTAATTAACATAATAACTTTATGCTTTTGTGGAAGGCTCTTAGGGCAAACTCCTACCCCTATGGTAACGATTAAAGGAGGAAGTTATGTGCCTTTGTATGGAGTGAAAGGGGAGAATAAAGCGACAAATCCCGTAAACGTAAAGAGCTTTCAGCTATATATATACCCAGTGACCAATGCACAATACAAAGCTTTTTTGGAGAAACACCCCGAGTGGCAACGCTCTCGTGTGAAGGGAATCTTTGCGCAGAAGAGTTATCTTTCGCACTGGAAGAGCGACTTAGAATTTAGTCCGCTGGAGGCACAAGCCCCTGTAACCCACATTTCGTGGTTTGCTGCCAAGAAATATTGTGAGTGTGAAGGAAAGCGACTACCGACAACCGACGAGTGGGAGTACGTAGCCCAAGCCGATGCCCAAAGTATAGATGCCCGCAAGAAGAAACATTATCAAGAGTATATAGTGCGGAGCATGCAAACGCCCAAGACCTACCTACAGAAAGTAGGCAGTACGCCCAAGAACTATTGGGGTGTATATGATATGCACGGCTTGGTATGGGAATGGGTGTCGGACTTCAACAGTGTGCTTCTCTCGGGGGACTCGCGCAAAGACAAGCAAGGAGACGATGCTCTTTTTTGTGGCGGGAGTGCGCTCAATGCTTCCGACCTCACTAACTATGGAGCTTTTATGCGGTATGCGCTGAGAGGTAGCCTCAAAGCGAACTATACGATGCTGAATATGGGGTTTAGATGTGCTTTATAAATTACGAAATACAAATTACGAATTACGAATTACGAAATAGCCCCCAAACCCCCGAAGGGGGACAAGCCGCAAAAGCGATTGCTATTTGTCTTAATGGGAATAAATGACAATTACGAATTTACGAAATTATATTCAAACAAAAAATAGATTGTGAATAAAAAAGTTTTCTTTTAGGGGCGTTTGCAAAACGCCCCTACATAATATACTTTAAAAGTAATTGATTATCAGGTAATCAATTTTGATAAAACCTAAAACTTTGGCAAAATGTAGTGACGAAAATTTTGCAAACCAATTCTGACTTACTATAATAATTGACAAATGAGTTTCAGAATTTTTGGAGAGATTTTAAGAAAATAGGAGGAATTCTGAGGATCTCTGGGAGATGCAGAAGAGGTAGCTTTAATAATGAAAGATATTGTAACAAAATATAGAGATGTTATAGAAGATTGTGAGTTGTTATTAGGCGATAATAACAACTTAAAGAATATGTCATATAACGATATAGACGAAATCTGTAATTATGTGATAGTAGAGGTGTATAAACAATCGGCTGAGTTAACAATTATAGCATTGGTGAATATCTATATCAAAGCTATGATTGTAGAGGCTAATGCGGATTATGATATATTGAGAGAATATGTACAAGATTTTCTATACTATGATGGAACAACAAGCTCGTATAAATATATAAGAGCTAAATTGAAAGAAATAAGAGGGATTATGGAACAAGGAATTGACGATAAATACCTTTATGAGAATTATGAAGATGTAGCCGATGTTTTGGAGGGATTTTTAGAAGATTTAGAAGCAAAATATGATAAAATGAAGATAAACCTTAGAAAAAATTACTATTAATGAAGACACTATATTTTATTTTACTGAGTTTGTTATTACTCAATTGTAATAACCACAATAGCAACACTGCTACAACAGATACAAAAGCAGTGGCAGATAGTACTGCTGCAAAGACGACTGATGGTTTTTCGGACTTATCAGTATATCACCTACCAGCGGTATGGACTACCCAAAATGGGGATAACATTGAGCTTAAAGACCTCAAAGGGAATGTATTGGTGGTGGTGATGATCTACACCTCTTGCAAGACCGCTTGTCCTATCCTTATTAAAGATATGCGCGAAATACGCAAGCGCGTAGATGAACAAGCAGGTGATAAGCGCAAGCAAGTGAAATACCTTTTGGTGAGTATAGACCCAGAGACGGATACACCAGAGCATTTAAAAGCCTTTGCCAAAGAAAGACAAATGGACGATGAGCAGTGGCTATTCCTTCGTTCTAATGAAGAACAAACACGAGAGTTTGCTGCAGTACTTGCTGTGAACTACAAGCAAATATCACCAGTGGACTTCTCGCATTCTAATATCATCAGTGTGTTTAACAAAAAAGGTGAATTGGTATCACAACAAGAAGGTTTAGGGATTGACTATGATAAGACTGTTGAAGAAACAATAAAACAATTAACAATTAACAATTAATGATTGATAATTAACAGCTTACAATTAAAAAGAGCCTGTCCGAAAAGTTTTATTTATATGGGGATTTGCAGCACATACCAGCTATCGCTGGCTTTCCTACATAACATAC
>NZ_KB291398.1:0-44550 GCF_000318295.1 Capnocytophaga sp. oral taxon 326 str. F0382 | reverse complement strand
AAAAGTGATTGATTATCAGATTTATAGACTTTGTTGAAGTTTTGGGACTTTGACAAAGTTTATGACAATTAAAAAGAGGTTACTCAATATTGGGCAACCTCTTTTGTTTTTAGAAAATATTTGCTTAATTATTTAAACTCTTTTTCGTGGCGTTTGCGTTCATTTTCATCTAAGTAGATTTTACGCAAGCGCATATTTTTTGGTGTTACTTCAACGTATTCGTCTTTTTGGATATATTCCAAAGCTTCTTCTAATGAAAACTTAATAGGGGGAGCTAACTTCACTTTTTCATCAGAACCAGCAGCTCGTACGTTTGTAAGTTTTTTAGTCTTCGTAACATTCACAACGATATCTCCACTACGAGAGTTTTCGCCAATTACTTGTCCTGTATAGATGTCTTCGCCTGGGAAGATGAAGAATTTACCGCGGTCTTGCAATTTATCGAGAGAGTAGGGGATAGCAGTACCTTGTTCCATAGAGATGAGCGACCCATTGATACGCCCTGCGATTTCACCTTTGAAAGGTTGGAATTCCAAGAAACGGTGGTGGATAATAGCTTCACCAGCAGTAGCTGTGAGCAATTGGTTACGCAAACCGATGATACCGCGAGAAGGAATGATGAACTTGATAATCATACGTTCACCTTTAGGCTCTATACTTAGCATTTCACCTTTACGAAGGGTTACCAAATCGACAGCTTTACCACTTACGTTCTCAGGTAAATCGATAGTAAGTTCTTCTACAGGTTCACATTTTACACCATCGATTTCTTTGATAATTACTTGAGGCTGACCTATTTGTAATTCGTAACCTTCACGGCGCATTGTTTCGATGAGCACTGAGAGGTGTAATACCCCACGACCATAAACAATAAACTTATCGGCACTATCGGTAGGTTCTACACGTAAAGCGAGGTTTTTCTCTAATTCGCGTTCCAAACGTTCTTTGATATGGCGAGAGGTTACGAATTTACCATCCTTACCGAAGAAAGGAGAATCGTTGATAGTGAAGAGCATACTCATTGTAGGTTCATCGATAGCGATAGTAGGAAGTGCTTCGGGATTTTCATAATCGGCGATGGTATCACCAATTTCAAAGCCTTCTAAGCCAGCAATCGCACAAATATCGCCTGCTTGTACTTCCTCTACTTTTTTACGACCTAAACCATCAAATAGGTGTAGTTCTTTAATTTTAGATTTGACGATAGTCCCATCACGTTTCACTAATGAAATATTCATACCAGCTTTTAGGGTACCACGGTGCAAGCGACCGATAGCGATACGACCTGTAAAGGTAGAATAATCAAGAGAAGTGATGAGCATTTGCAAGCTACCTTCTTCAATTTGAGGAGCAGGGATGTGCTCTACCACCATATCGAGTAGGGGAGCGATGCTATCCGTTTTTTTATGCCAATCTTCAGACATCCAGTTTTGTTTTGCTGAACCGTAGACAGTAGGAAAATCGAGTTGCCAATCTTCGGCACCGAGTTCAAACATCAGGTCGAATACAGCTTCGTGTACCTCATCAGGCGTACAGTTTTCTTTATCGACTTTGTTGATTACCACAATAGGTTTCAACTTCATTTCGATAGCTTTTTGGAGTACAAATCGCGTTTGAGGCATAGGACCTTCAAAGGCATCTACTAATAGAAGTACGCCATCAGCCATATTGAGGACACGCTCAACCTCACCACCAAAGTCGGCGTGGCCAGGGGTATCGATGATGTTGATTTTGATGTCTTTATAAACAACAGATACGTTTTTAGAGAGGATGGTAATACCGCGTTCGCGTTCGAGGTCGTTATTATCTAATATCAGTTCGCCAGAATCTTGGTTGTCGCGAAAGAGTGCGCAGTGGTGCAAGATTTTATCAACAAGGGTAGTTTTTCCGTGGTCAACGTGGGCAATAATAGCTATATTTCTAATAGCGGTCATAGATATAATTTGTAATTTTTAAAATTGAGGGCGCAAAGGTACGAATAATTTGTCAATTAGCAAATTTGTGAATTGGCATTTTTTTTAATTATTTAGTGTCCGCAGTTGCAATTAGCGCCTCCAGAACAGCCTTTCTTTTTGTTAAAAAACAGTTTTTTCACTAAGAAAAAAGCTGCTATTGCTACTAAAATATAGGCTATAATTTCTTGTGTTCCCATAGTGAATTTATTTTAAAAGTTCGAATGCTACATTTACTTGAGCTTCGATAGCTATTTTACCTACGGCTAAAGTATTATCATTTCCGGTACTTCCTAAACTCATTTTGCTCATTCTTTCAACGGGTTGTATATCGTTGAAATGAGAGTTTACTTCCTTGATTTGGATAGCTTTACCAATGTTTTGATCTAAGCTTACGGCATAGAGTAACGCTTTTTTACGAGCATCGTCGATAGCGGCGATACGTGCTTCTTGTAAGAGTTTTTCTTTGTTTTTTACTCCAAAGCTGATGCCGTCAATTCGGTTTACTCCTGCATCGAAAATAGTATTCATCAAGTTATCGTACTTGCTTATATCTTCTAATTTGATATTGATATTTTGCACGACACGATATTTGTTCAGTTTGTTATAATCGTCTTTATAAAGAGATACATAGCTGGTTTGGAAATTCTCCATAGGGAGTTCCTTACTCAAAAGTTGTAATACTTGAGCCACAGCTTCGCCGTTCTTTTGTCGGAGATTCTTCAAATCAAGCCCTTCTTTTTCGATACTGATAGAGATATTTACCATATCGGGGGTTGCATATACGATGCCTTCACCTGTAACTTCGACGGTAGGCGTTTGGTTTTGTGCTATTGCCATTGTTGATATTAGCGAAAATAATACAAAGTAGTGTTTCATATTTTTTGATGTTTATTTTAGATTTTTGAGAATCTTGGAGAATCTTGGAGAATCTTGGAGAATCGGATGTCAATAAGTGTGCCAATTACTCGGGATATTCGATACGCACGTGGTAGATATTGGTGAGTTTGTTTTTAAATATGCGTTTGATAGCTTCGATTTCTTTGAAAGATATATCGGAATTAGCAAATTGATTGTCATCTAATTGTTTTTTGATGATGCGATCTACAAACTCGTTAAGAGCTTCAAAAGTAGGGTTTTTAAGACTTTTGGTAGCGGCTTCCACTGAATCAGCCATCATCAGTATAGCTGTTTCTTTGGAGAAAGGAATAGGACCTGGGTAGCGGAAATCTTCTTCTTTAGTGCCTTCGGGATTTAGGTCTAAGGCTTTGCGATAGAAATAATAGGTAAGACTGCGTCCGTGATGGGTTTTGATGAAATCGATGATGCGTTTGGGCAGTTTATTTTTATGAGCGAGTTCGACACCATCGGCAACGTGTTTGATAATCACCTTAGCACTTTGTTCAGGAGTGAGCTGGTCGTGAGGGTTGAGGCTTGTTTTTTGGTTTTCAGTAAAATAAATAGGATTTTCCATCTTACCAATGTCGTGATATAGTGCTCCTACACGCACCAATAGCGTATTAGCGCCAATTTCGGCGGCAGCAGCTTCGGCAAGATTTGCCACCTGCATAGAGTGTTGGAAAGTACCAGGAGCTTTTTCGGAGAGTTGGCGCAAAAGTTTGGTGTTCGTGTCGGAAAGTTCCAAGAGAGAGACATCGGATACTAAGCCAAAAGTACGTTCATAGATATAGGTAAAAGGTTGTGAAAATAGGATTCCTATACCATTGAGAATGAAAAGAGTGAGCAAGGAAATGTCTAGTCCTTTGAGTGTTCCTTCGGTAATGGTATGGAAAGCGATATAAATAATTAAATAGGCAGCGGTGATGAGTCCCGCCGATACAAAACTGCTCAATCGGTAGTGCATTCCCTTAGGAGTGAGGATGATAGCCATAGCAGATACAATTTGTATGAACACAAACTGGAAGCTATTGGGCACAATGAAGCCTGTGATGAGTATGGTGCTGATATACACAAAGAGGACGGTGCGCAGATCGAAAAACGACTTGAGAATGAGCACCATCATTCCTACGGGGACAATATAGATATAATCGGGGAAATAGCGAGAGATGAGTCCGACGAAAAGAATCATCGTGAGCATATTGAGCAAGATAACACTCAATTTGACATTGCTTTTGTATATTTTCTTTTCGTATATTTTTAAGTATAACACCATTAGTATCAATACTATAGCAACTAATGTGTAATAGCCTGATAGCGACCAATTATAGTTATTTTGACTCCACGTTTGGGTTTCATATTCTTCTTTGAGAGATAAGAGAGTGTTTAGTTTTTCACCTTCGACTAATTCACCTTTGGCGATGATAAGTTTTCCTTTGTTCACCCATCCACGCGTATAGACAATCTCTTTGAGGTTTTGATTTAAGGCTTTTTGGGTAAAATTTTGGTCGATTACAAGATTAGGGGTGAGGATATCAAAGAAAAGGTCGTAGTAATTTTTAAGATATTCGTTGTAAGGAGCGGTATTGAAATAGTTTTTAATGGCATTATTTAGCTGTTGAAGGTATAATACACGAGAGGCAGAGACTTCAATAATTTGGTTGTTTTGCTTGATAATTGCGATTTCGGAAGTTTTGAACACAGGAGGGTTGAGCATTATCCCATTGTGATAGCTTTCAGTTAAAAATGTTTCAGCTTTGTGGAGTAAGAGCTCTTTTTTGTCTTTAGACAATTGATTGAAATAGCTATTTTTTTTCTGTTCAAACTTCTGTTTAGCACTTATAAAGGCAGTTGTATCTTGTTTGTAATAAACGGTAGATTGATTGGTAATTTGTTGTTTTTCAGAGTTTATTTGTTGATCTGTTTTTTTTAGGGGGAAATCAAAAGGAGCATATAGATTATCGTGTTGCCAAAGTTCACCCTTGCGAAATTCGTATTTAAACTTCGCTTTTTCGGGAAATACTTGCAAGATAAGCACTAAGGCTATGGCAAAGGCTAAAATCTTGAAAACAAGGGATTTTTTAATAAAAACTTTGATATTTTTGAGAGTCATCATCATTTACTTCGTTAAAGTAAGGGCAAAAGTACAAAATAATTAGGAATTACGAATGAAGGGAGAGAGATTTTTTTAGGTGATAGATAATAAAACAAGTAGTGTTCAAATATTTTTAGTTTTACATTATTCTCAATGATTTGTTCAATTCGTTAAGTATTCGTCAATAAGTAAAGTATGTATTTTCTTCGTTTATTGTTCGTTCTTTCTTCGTTTATTATTCGTTATTACAGTTATTGCGGAAAATTCAAGAAAAAGGCGATTTCGTTATGAATATGATAATTTAAGTAAAAGAGAGTAATAAATGGTAGTTTTGGAGGCTAGTAGATCCATTTCCAATAGTAAGTTGCGATATAGTTCTTGGCATTTCAAAAAAAAGTTGTATTTTTGTCGCCTCAATAAAACTATATTCGGAAAAACTTTGTTACAGTATAAACGTCAACTCTCTTTTATTATCAGCTTGTTAGTAGTAAGCTGTTGCTTTTGGTATGCTGAATCATTTGCCTTTAGGACAGGTGGTTTTAACTATACCTATCCTTGGGTAGCACGCGATACTATTAAAAAAGACACTATAGAGCCTAAGAATGACCGTCGTGGACGACGTATCAAGCCTAAAAAAACTTCAGGAAAGGCTAAAGATTCCCTTAAAAACGATACTATTAAGAAACCTAAAAATGCCTTGGAAGACATAGTGAAATACAAGGCTAAGGATAGTATTGTGTTCAATAGAATAAAGAATGAAATCATCCTGTACAATGAGACTAATGTACAATATACTGATATTGACATTACAGCGGGCATAGATGTGATTAATTACGAGAAAGGAGAGGTATATGCAGGACGTTTGAAAGATAGTTTAGGTGAATATAGTCAGCACCCTGTATTTAAGCAAGGTAGTGATGTAATAGAGCCTGATTCTATTCGCTTTAACTATCGTAACCAGAAGGCGATTATCCGCAATGCTTATACCAAGCAGGACGAAAACAACATAAAAGGTGAGATCATAAAAAAGGAGAATGACTCTACTTACTTTATGAGAAATGCAATTATCACTACTGCTGAAGACCTTGACGATCCTGATTATTACATCAAAGTACGCAAAGCGAAGTTTGTACCTAAGAAAAAGATTATTGCGGGTTTTAGCAATATGTATATAGTGGATATTCCTACCCCTTTGGCTATTCCGTTCGCTTATTACCCTATGGTATCGGGACGCACTTCGGGGCTTATCTTCCCTACCTTTGGAGAAGTGAATAACCGTGGCTATTTTTTGCAGAACATAGGTTATTACTTTGTAATTAGCGACAATTTTGACCTTTCGCTTACGGGTGACTATTATACCAATGGTAGCTATGGGCTTAGAGCACAATCGGCTTATGTGAAGCGCTACAAGTATTCCGGAAGTTTTAATCTTTCATTTGAGAATAACATATACAGTATGAGGGGTTTACCTGACTATTCAGGCAGCCGTATGTACAATATCCAGTGGTCGCATTCCAAAGACGGCAAAGCTAACCCTAATTCCAACTTTTCGGCTTCGGTAAACCTATCGAGCAACAGTAGATATTATCAAGAATCCTACAATCAAGCGAATACGTCGAACTTTTTGAACAACACGATGATGTCGTCTATCTCGTATTCCAAGACATTCCCAGCATATCCTTCGATTAACTTATCGCTATCGGCATCGCATTCACAAAATACGAATACGAAAAGTATTGATATGACACTCCCTTCGATGCGTGCGAGTATGGAGCGCATTTACCCTTTTGCTCGTGAAGGGCAAGCAAAGAAAGGTCTTATTAAGAGTTTGAATTTTCAATATAGTATGCAAGCTGACAACCGTTTTGCTACTTATGATAGTCTGTTTTTTAGTAAAAAGATGTTTGATGAGGCTAAAAACGGGGTGCGACACTCTATACCGGTGAGTACAACTGCTAAGTTATTTAAATACATTACCTTAGGATTGAACTCTTCAGTAAACGAGACTTGGCAGTTTAAGACAATTCGCCGTAAGGACTTCAATAGCAATACGGGAAAGGTAGGAATTGATACTCTCAGTGGTTTTGACCGTTTTATGACATACAACCTCGGGGCGAGTCTTGGTACGACTATCTATGGTACTTTCCGTTTTGGTAAGAATGCTAAAATTCAAGCTATTCGTCACATAATGCGACCCTCAGTGAGTTATGGTTATAATCCTTCTTTTGATCAATATTATGATTATTACATTTCGGACGCTTATGGCAACCGCTCACAATATACCCGTTTTGAAGGGGGGATCTACGGTACGCCAAGTTTGGGTGAGTCGCAATCGATAGGGTTCTCTTTGGCGAACACCTTTGAAGCCAAAGTGAAACAAAAAGATAGTACTGATGCTGAGCCGAAAAAGGTAATGCTCTTGAACAGTCTCAATTTCAGTTCTAACTACAACGTGATTACCAAGCAGTTTAGTCCGCTGAATATTACGGGGGGTACTTCGTTCTTCAACGGGAAGCTCGGGGTGAACTTTGGGGCAACACTCAACCCTTATGCAATAGACAACAATGGACGACAAATGGAGAAATGGAATATAGACAACGGCGGTAGTCTTTTTAGGCTTACTAACGCCAATATTTCTACTAACTATTCATTCTCGAACAAAGATAAAAAAGACAAGAATAAAGACAAACAGACGGGTAACGTAGCAGGAGGACGTACTGATGACCTCTTTGGGTCGTCGAAACCACTAAGCGAAGTGCAGGATATGGATAAGAACCGCAAAGAAGGCGAGGATAAAGAAGAGAAAAAAAACTACTATAAAGCGGCTATACCTTGGGATATTACTCTTGCACACTCACTTACTTATAGTAATCAAGCACGTGAAAGTACTATATCTAATAATTCTCTAATGTTCTCAGGGAATGTATCACTTACTCCTAAGTGGCAAGTGGGGCTTTCCAGTGGTTATGATTTTGTAAATCAAGGTTTCACCTATACTCAAGTACGTTTTGAACGCGATCTGAACAGTTTTCGTATGAGTTTTCAATTTACTCCCTTTGGTTATCGTAGCTCATGGTACTTCTTTATTGGTATCAAAGCTTCAATGCTTTCAGACCTAAAATGGGAAAAGAACAAAGAGCCGGATAGGGTCTTAAGGTAAAAGGTAAGAGGTAAGAGGTAAAAGGTAAGAGGTAAAAGGTAAGAGGTAAAAGGTAACAAGGAAAATTATGAAAGAAAAGATACAACAACTTCGGGAGGAACTCAATGAGCACAATTATAACTACTATGTGCTGGACAATCCTACAATTTCAGATTATGAGTTTGACCAAAAACTTAAAGAGCTACAAGCTTTAGAGCAAGCGCATCCTGAGTTTTACGATGAGAATTCTCCTACTGTACGTGTGGGAGGAACTATAACTAAAAGTTTCCCCACTGTAGTACACGAATATCGTATGTACTCATTAGATAACTCTTATTCTGAAGAAGACTTAGAGGAATGGGAACAACGTATTATTAAAACATTAGGCAGTGACCAAATCAATTTTACTTGTGAATTGAAATACGATGGTGCTTCTATAGATTTGTTGTACGAAAACGGCAAGCTTAAACAAGCTACTACTCGTGGTGATGGTATTCAGGGTGACGATATTACCGCTAATGTGCGTACGATTCGTTCAGTACCCTTGCAACTAAAAGGCGATTACCCTGAACGTTTTTACATTCGCGGGGAGATAGTAATGCCTAAAAAAGCCTTTGAAAACCTCAATAAGGAACGTATAGCAGCTGGCGAAGACCCTTTTATGAACCCTCGTAACACCGCTAGCGGTAGTCTCAAATTGCAAGATACTGCCGAGGTTGCTAAACGAGGTTTGGATTGCTTATTGTACTTTTTGGTAGGGAACACAGGTATAAAGAGTCAGTTTGAGAGTTTAGAAAAAGCGCGCGAATGGGGCTTTAAAGTACCTAATATTTCCAAATTATGCCACTCTACTGCCGAAGTGATGGACTTTATCAATGAATGGGATACCAAACGCCACACTTTGCCTTATGAAACTGATGGAGTAGTGGTAAAGGTAGACAATATTGCCCAGCAAGAAGAGTTGGGGTATACTTCAAAATCACCACGTTGGGCAATGGCTTACAAGTTCAAAGCAGAACAAGTAGACACTGTTTTAGAGAGTATTTCCTACCAAGTGGGACGTACAGGAGCTATTACTCCGGTGGCAAATCTCAAACCCGTGTTATTAGCAGGAACCGTAGTAAAACGCGCTTCATTGCATAATGCTGACCAGATTGAAAAGCTTGATATTCGCATAGGCGACTCGGTATATGTAGAAAAAGGCGGAGAGATTATCCCTAAAATTGTGGGCGTGAACTTAGATAAGCGCGAAGCAGATACTCAGCCCGTGAAATATATCACCCATTGTCCTGAATGTGGTACCGAGTTGGTGCGTAACGAAGGCGAAGCGCAACACTACTGTCCTAATGCTTATGGCTGTCCGCCCCAGATTACAGGTAAGATTCAACATTTTATCTCACGCAAAGCAATGGATATAGAAGGCTTAGGAGAAGAGACAGTAGAACAACTCTTCCGTGCCGGTATTATCCATACTTATGCTGACCTCTATGAGGTAACCGTAGAGAAATTGCTCCCCTTAGAGCGTATGGCACAAAAGAGTGCTGAGAATATTATTAAAGGTATTCAGCAATCAAAAGGAATACCTTTTGAACGCGTGCTTTTTGCTTTGGGAATTAGATATGTAGGTGAAACTGTTGCTAAGAAGTTAGCACGCCACTACAAAAATATTGAAACACTCGAAAATGCTACAATAGAACAATTAGTAGAAGTAGACGAGATAGGCAACCAAATAGCTACCAGTGTAGTAAATTTCTTTGCAGACGACTATAATCGTAAACTTATTGATAGACTCAAAGACTATGGATTGCAATTTGCTCTTTCAGAGGAATCTACTGAAGGACAAACAGATACCCTTAAAGGACTTACTTTTGTAGTTTCTGGAGTCTTTCACTTATATTCTCGCGATGAACTCAAAGCCCTCATTGAACAACACGGGGGTAAAGTAGGGTCATCTATCTCATCAAAAACTAATTACGTGATAGTAGGCGATAATATGGGACCTAGCAAAAAAGAGAAAGCTGAACAATTAGGAGTGAAAATGATTAGTGAAGAAGAATTTCAATCGTTAATAATCAGTTAAATATCTGTTCAATTTTGGTGTATTAAGGTAAAAATCTTACCTTTGCCGCCTATTTAAATGAAAATGTAAGAATTGATGAAATTTGTCCATTATATCTTCTTATGGGTACTATGTGCATTACCAATGTTGGGACTATCTCAAAAAACACCTGTATTTAAAGTAGTTTTAGATGCTGGACACGGAGGTAAAGACCCTGGTAAGGTAGTAAACAAAAACATTTACGAAAAAGATGTAGTACTGAAAATAGTATTATTAGTAGGCAAAAAGTTAGAAGCCTATCCTGATATAAAGGTTATCTACACACGTAAAACCGATGAGTTGATTGACCTTTATGAGCGTGGTGCTATTGCCAATAGAAATAAAGCTGATGTATTTGTTTCTGTACATTGTAATGCTCACGAAACTCAAGTAGATGGAGCAGAAACCTATGTATTAGGGCTACACGCCAATGAGCAAAACTTTGAGGTTGCTAAAGCCGAAAACTCAGTAATTTATTTAGAAGAAGATTACAAAAAGAAATACGCCAAATACAACATCAACTCTCCAGAATCAGTGATAGGTGTTTCTATTATGCAAGAGGAATTTTTAGAACAGAGTATTCAGCTGGCTAAAATAGTACAAAATCAACTTACAGGAGTGATGAAACGCACTAATCGCGGGGTACGCCAAGCGGGTTTTATCGTCTTACATCAAACCTATATGCCTAGTATCCTAATAGAAACTGCTTTTTTGACTAATAATGAAGAACGCAAGTTTCTCACTTCGGCTAAAGGACAAGAAGAGTTCGCTGAAAATATAGCAGAAGCGATTCTTACTTATAAAAAATGGGTACAAGGAAAAAGTTCGTATGTAGCTCCTGATGATAGTATTTCTCAAGCGAGAGGAATAGGGCGTAGCTCTAAACAAACTGATGTTTCTAATAATAGAACAAACAATAACGAATTGAGTTATAAAATACAAATATCATCAAGTCCAAAACGTTTAGAAACTAAGTCTTTTAATTTTAAAGGACTCTCGCCTATATCAGTTGAAAAAGACAACAATGTATATGTGTATTATTATGGAAATACTTCTAAACACCGAGAAGCCCTTGAACTACTGAACAAAGCAAAAAAAAAAGGCTATAAAGATGCCTATATCGTAGCATTTTATCAAAAAAAACGTATTACAGTAGAAAAAGCTAAACAATTAGAAAAATAAACCTTATTCAAAATAGAAACAAATGAAATTATCCAGAGAAATAAAAACAGCAATTATAGTAGTAGCGGGTATTGTCGCTTTCTATGTAGGCTTCAACTTTTTGAAGTCTAAGTCATTATTTAATAAAACGAATACTTATTACGCTTATTTTCCTCATTCAGGTGGATTGAAAACTGGTACACAAATCACTGTGAATGGAGTGAAAGTGGGAAGCGTAGAAGCGGTAGACTTAGAAGAAAAAAGTGCTAAGATAAAAATTACTATGGAGTGTTCAGATGATTTCAAATTCTCTAAAAATAGTGTAGCTGAACTCTACAATAGTTTACTTGGAGGAGCAGGATTACAAATTATTCCTGCTTTTGATAACGCACCCGCAGCTGTATCAGGTGATGTATTAGAAGCACGTGTACAAGAAGATATGTTAGCTTCTCTCTCATCGTCAATCAAACCTACACAAGATAAACTCAATCACCTTTTAGGGCAAGCTGATACTACCCTTACAGGAGTTAATAGTATTTTAGATGCTAAAACTACTAACGATTTGAAAAATGCAATAACTGAACTCAGTGCAACTATGCGCAATCTCAATCAAGCCTCAGCTACTCTCAACAAAATGTTAATTGCTAATCAAACTAATTTGAATACTACTTTAACCAATGCTAATAAAATCACTACCGATTTATCAAAAGTATCAGGACAGCTTTCGGAAGCTGAGCTCAACAAAGTAATCACTAATGCTCAAACTACACTTACTAATCTCAACACTCTTTTAGCTGATGTAGAAGGAGGTAAAGGCACTATTGGTAAACTACTAAAAGATGAGGCTCTCTATAAAGATTTGGATAAATCGGCTAAACATCTTGAACTACTATTACAAGATTTGCGTTTGAATCCTAAACGTTATCTTCACTTCTCTGTTTTTGGTAAAAAAGCTAAAGTATACGAACCAAACGACGAAGAAAAAGCTGAATAAACATATTAATGAGCTTCCTTCCTAACATAGTATTTTTAATACTTCTCTGTATAGGAGGAGGCTTTTTTATTTATAATATACGCAAACTTATTAGGAATATCCGTTTAGGAAAAGCTGAAGATACCTCTGGTAATCACAAAGAGCGACTCAAAAATATGTTATGGCTTGCCTTAGGACAACAAAAAATGTTAGTACGTCCCATAGTAGGAATACTACATATTGTTGTATATGCAGGTTTTTTGATTATCAATATTGAGTTGTTAGAAATTCTCATAGACGGTATTTTGGGTACTCATAGAGTATTTGCTCCTTTAGGAAAATTTTATAATTTTCTGATAGCTTCTTTTGAGATATTAGCTCTTTTAGTAATTGTTTCAGTAATTGTGTTTTGGATAAGAAGACATATCCTAAAAATACCTCGATTTCACAAAACAGAACTCAAAGGTTGGGCTAAAAAAGATGCAAGTAATATCCTCTATGCCGAAATGGTGATGATGAGCCTTTTCTTGCTGATGAATGCTGCCGATGCCCAATTACAAGCACTGCAACTACCTCATTATATACAAGCAGGAACTTTCCCCATAAGCCAATGGCTACACCCATTATTACAAAATGTTTCTGTAGGAACTCTTATTATCATAGAACGCAGTTGTTGGTGGTTACATATCATTGGGATATTGTGTTTTTTAAACTACTTATATTATTCTAAACACCTACATATTCTATTAGCATTTCCTAATACTTATTTTGCTTCTGTGCGTCCGTTAGGCACCTCTAAGGTAAACCCTGTGGTAACACAAGAGGTGAAACTAATGTTAGACCCTAATACCAATTCTTTTGCAACGCCTCAAGATACTAACCCTCCAGATAAGTTTGGAGCTTCGGACGTAACCGATCTTACGTGGATACAACTGATGAATGCTTATACTTGCACCGAGTGTGGGCGTTGTACTGATGAGTGTCCAGCGAATCTCACAGGTAAAAAACTTTCTCCTCGCGCTATTATGATGAAAACTCGTGACCGATTAGAAGAAATAGGTCGCAATATCGACAAGCACGACACTTTTCAACCTGACGGCAAACAATTGTTAGGTGATTATATTACTCCTGAAGAATTATGGGCTTGCACTACTTGTAATGCTTGTGTAGAAGTCTGTCCTGTAGGAATTAACCCACTATCTATTATTATGGATATGAGACAATATTTAGTAATGGAACAATCAGCAGCTCCTGCCGAACTCAATGTAATGATGAGTAATATAGAAAATAATGGAGCTCCTTGGGCATACAGTCAAGCAGATCGTGCTTTAGTTTTTGATGAATAAAAGTGTGCTTATATTTCTGTTATCTAAATAATTTTACTACCTTTGCAGGAATTTTTTAAAGTAAAACACACAACTTTCAGTATTTATATCAATGGAAAATCCAGTATTACATTTAAAAGAAGTATCTGTATATCAGAAAAATAATCTTATTTTATCCAATGTGAATCTCACTGTTGGAAAAGGAGAATTAGTATATCTCATTGGTAAGACAGGCTCAGGAAAAAGTAGCTTAATCAAGTTACTTTATGGTGATTTACCCCTTACTAAAGGACAAGGAAAAGTAGTAGGTTTTAATCTTAAAAATCTTACAGAAGATGAAATTCCTCTGCTTCGTCGTAAGTTAGGAGTAGTATTCCAAGATTTTAAACTGCTTACGGATAGAAGTGTATATGATAATCTCGCTTTTGTTCTAAAAGCTACAGGGTGGACAGACAAAACCAAAATAGATAAACGTATTGAGGAAGTACTCGCCAAGGTAAAAATGCAGAATGCAGGATTTAAATTTCCTCACGAACTCTCAGGAGGTGAACAACAAAGGGTAGCTATTGCACGTGCCTTATTGAACAATCCAGAACTTATTTTAGCCGATGAGCCTACAGGTAATTTAGACCCTGAAACCAGCGTTGAAGTAATGCAAGTACTCAAGGAAATTAATGCCTCAGGGCGCACTATACTAATGGCAACTCACGACTATGCTCTTATTCTTAAATTTCCATCTAAAACATTAAAATGTGATGGTGAACGTATCTTTGAAGTAGTACAAAGAAGAGTAAAAAGCGAAGAATAAAAAATAAATAAAAATATAGTATATTTAAATAGACAGATAATAATGGCAATAAAAATATTAGCAAATGATGGTATTTCCGATTCAGGAAAAGAAGCATTAGAGAAAGAAGGGTTTGAGGTAATCACTACAAAAGTAGCTCAAAACCAATTGATAGATTATATAAACAAACACGCCATTGATGTACTTTTAGTGCGTTCAGCTACTCAAGTGCGCAAGGATATTATCGATGGTTGTTCTTCACTGAAGCTCATCGGTAGGGGAGGAGTAGGTATGGACAACATAGATGTAGATTATGCTCAAAGCAAAAATCTACACGTAATCAATACTCCTGCTTCTTCAGCTAACTCGGTAGCAGAACTCGTATTTGCCCACCTTTTTACTGGAGTGCGCTTTTTGCACGATGCTAACCGCAATATGCCTTTAGAAGGTGATACTCAGTTCAACGAACTGAAAAAAAACTATACCAATGGTGCTGAACTGCGTGGTAAAACCATAGGTATTATAGGTTTTGGACGTAGTGGGCAAGCAGTAGCTCGTATTGCTATAGGGTTAGGAATGAATGTATTAGCTTATGACCCTAAAGTAAAAGAGGCAATAGTAACACTTGATTTTTTCAATGGGCAAACCTTACCATTCACCATCAAAACGGTAGAAAAAGAGCGTTTATTGATGGAATCTGATTTTATCACCCTCAATAATAGTCCAGCTCAAGGAGGTTATGTGCTTGACACTCCTGAATTTAACCTGATGAAAGAAGGGGTAGGTGTAATAAACTTGGCAAGAGGAGGTGCCTTAAATGAGGTAGCTCTTATAGAAGCCTTGGAGCACGGCAAGGTAGCTTTTGCAGGTTTAGATGTGTTTGAGAACGAACCTAATCCCGCTATACAAGTACTAATGCATCCTCAAATATCACTCACCCCACACATAGGGGCGTCTACTAACGAAGCTCAAAACCGTATAGGTTTTGAATTAGCTTCACAAATTGCAACCTTATTAAAATAATTTATACTATGGCAGGAATTTTAGATTTTTTAGGAGGTGATAACCTCCAACAACTCGTGAAAGGATTGAGCGAGAAAACAGGTATTGGTGCTGATAAAGTAAGCTCTGTAGTAGATTCATTAAAATCTATGTTTGGCAATGCTGAAGGCAATGATATCCTAAACAAACTCACTGGCGATGGTAAATCGTCTACTTTGAACGCTATCAGTGAGAAAACAGGCGTTTCATTAGATGGTGTGAGTAAAATTTTTGAGAATTTAACCCCAATGATTTCTAACTTTTTCTCAGGTAAAGGTGGTAATATTGGTGAAATGATTACTTCTTTCTTTGACAAGAATAAAGATGGCAATGTAATGGATGATATAATGGGAGGTATAGGTAACCTCTTTGGAGGAAACAAATAATAATTCTCATACACTAAAATCTTATTACTTTGGCAGAGTTTTTGTACTTTGCCAAAGTAATTTTTATTTCAGATGAATACTGACGAGTACTTTATGCAAAAAGCTTTGGAGGAAGCTCAAATCGCTTTTGAAGAGGACGAAATCCCTGTAGGAGCTATTATAACAATTGACAATAGAATTATAGCTAAGGCACATAATCTTACTGAACGCCTAAAAGATGTAACTGCACATGCCGAAATGCAGGCCATAACTATGGCTGCTCACTATCTGGGGGGTAAATATCTCACAGATTGTACTATGTATATCACTTTAGAGCCTTGTGCAATGTGTGCAGGAGCTCTGTATTGGAGCCAGTTATCGCGATTAGTTTATGCTGCTGATGACCCTCATAGAGGTTTCAAAGCAATAGGAGGTAAATTACATCCTAAAACAGAGGTTGTTACGGGTATTTTATCTGAAGAAGCTACAACTTTATTAAAGCAATTTTTTCAGCAAAAAAGGAAATGAGAAAAACCTTTACTCTTATAGCACTCTTTCTCTTGGGAATGAATTATCTTCTTTCTCAAGAAATAGATACTTTAAGAGGAAAAGATTCTCTACCACAAGGCATTTCTCCTCAAAGAGAAATGAAAAACAGAGCATTTTATAAAAAAATAAAAAACTTTTTTGGAAAATATAAACTCACTAAGAACTTAAATGAACTTATTGTTATTGAAGAAAAAAAAGCTCCTGAAGGAATAAGTATATTTACTGTTACATCTACTACAATTATTACCCCTAAGAAAACTTCTTCTTATCAAGGGAAAATCATTAGAAACATTGTTATTACTACCTTAGATCCTTTTGGTTTTGATGAAAGAGATTTGAGCAAATCTCCTCGTACTCGGTTAGAACGTTATGGCAATGCTTTACATATAAAAACCCGTGAGAGTACAGTGCGTAGGATGCTTTTGTTTAAAAAGGACAAACCTTTAGACACTCTTCTACTGAGTGAAACCGAACGTATATTGCGTAATCAACGGTATATTCGTAGAGCACAAGTGAAAGCAACGTCTGTGGAGGGAACTTCCGATTCCATAGATGTACAAGTAAATGTGCTTGATAGTTGGTCGATGTACTTTGATGGAGATTTAGCAGGCAATAGAGGCTGGACAAGGCTTACTGAGCAGAATCTCTTCGGGATAGGACACGAACTTTCACTTACTTATCAACAATACTTTTCAGGAATTGGAAATAATGGTAAAGGATTCAATTATGTAGTGAGAAATATCAGAAATTCTTATATCAATGTACGAACAGGTTATTATTCTGATTATGAGAATGAGTTTTCAAAAAATATACAAGTAGAACGACCTCTCTATTCACCTTTAGCACGTTGGTCGGGACGTTTAGGGTATTATGAGAATCGTTTTAAAGATGAAGGTATTAGGTATCGCGATTCTGTTTATACCCCTACGTTAATGACGCGAACTTTTGATGCTTTTGGTAGTTGGGTAAAACCTATTAAAAAAGGAGATTCTAAACTCATTCACAATTTTATTGCAGCAGCAAGATTTCGCAATATCAGTTATTACGAAAAACCTTCTTTAGATATAGATCCAAAACAATATTACAGCAATGAAAATTTATATCTCACTCAATTTAGCTTAAATAGTACAGGATTCATAAAAGAACGTTATATTTTTCGCAATGGCGATATTGAGGATGTAGGGATAGGACATTCTGTATTTCTCACTTCAGGTATTTTATGGAAAAATAAGGCAACATTACCATATCTTGGAATTGGATTTACCTCAGCAAACTATAACAGAAAGGGCTATCACTCTATAAATTTTGAAGTAGGATCTTTTTTTGAAAATGGTAATAGTAAAGAAACTATTCTACGAGGACAAGGCACCTATTTTACTAAGTTATTTACAATAGGCGATTGGCATTTTCGTCAGTTTTTACGCTCTTCATTCGTAATAGGATTCAATGGAAGTATATACCAGCGCAATAATATCAACTTAAATGATTCTAATGGTATTTTAGGTTTCAATAGTAGTGAAGTATATGGCACACGTAAACTAATTTTTACTTCTCAAACACAAGTTTATGCACCTTTTCAGTTATTAGGTTTTAGGTTCAGCCCATTCCTATCAGCCGATGCAGGTTTTATAGGTAGAAATAATACAGCTTTTTTAAAAACTGAAGTCTATTCTAAAGTATCTTTAGGGTTCTATATATCTAATGACTACTTACCCTTTGGCGCTATAGAGTTTTCATTTGGGTATTACCCTAATATACCTGGAACGGGTAGGAATATTTTTAAATTTACAGGGATTACCAACGACGATTTTAGATTGCATAGTTTTTCTCAACGATTACCAAATGTTGTATCGTTTAGATAACAAATGCTTTGCAATAAGAAATATTAAAGTAAACATTTGCACAATTCATTTATTTACCATACTTTTGTATCATTATAAAAGCAAATTATGTTACAAAATAATTACCAAGAAGAAACCTTTGCTGAGGAAGACGTGATGGAGCTTATAGATGATGAATGTCATCTCATTTTATACAATGATGATGTCAATACTTTCGACCACGTTATTGATACCTTAGTAGAGGTTTGTCATCACACTTTTGAGCAAGCCGAGCAATGTGCTATTATTGTGCATTTCAAGGGAAAATGCGATGTAAAAACAGGAAGTTATGAATATCTAGAACCTCTTTGCACCGCGCTTCTTGATGCTGGACTCTCTGCTCAAATAGAAAATTAATAATTACCATTTTTAAAATTATTCACTTTTAACTATTCACTAAAATCGTGGAACTAAAACTATCAAAACCTATTTGTTTTTTTGACCTTGAAACTACGGGCATTGATATTACCAAAGACCGTATCGTTGAAATATCTATTTTAAAAGTCTACCCCAATGGCAATAAGGAAAGTAAAACGTGGCTCGTAAACCCTACTATTCCTATCCCAAAAGCTGCCTCAGATGTGCACGGCATTACCGATGAACGCGTTGCGGGGGAACCCACTTTTAAAGAGCTTGCCAAGCAAATCCATAATATGATAAAAGATTCTGACCTTGCTGGCTACAATTCCGACCGATTTGATATTCCTTTGCTTGCCGAAGAAATGCTGCGTGCTGAAGTAGATTTTGATTTGGGGAACCGCGTATCAGTAGATGTACAAACTATTTTTCACAAAATGGAACAGCGCACTCTCTCGGCAGCCTATAAGTTCTATTGTGGTAAAGATCTTATTGATGCGCATACAGCTTCAGCAGATACTAATGCCACTTATGAAATCCTCAAAGCCCAGCTTGACCGTTATGATAGCTTAGAGAACAACATCAAAAAGCTCAGCGAGTTTACTTATCGCAAACAAATAGCCGACTTTGCTGGGTTTATTGGCTATAATGACAAAGGTGAGGAAATCTTTACCTTTGGGAAACACAAAGGCAAACGTGTAGAAGATATTTTTGATGAAGAGCCAGGATATTTTGGTTGGCTTCTCGGTGCCGACTTCCCATTGTATACTAAAAAAATCCTTACGGCTATCAAGCTCCGTAAATTATCGGCTACTATTAAATAAAAAATAGTTCTAAAACTTCAGTAAAGTTCTAAATTTTGCTAAAGTTAGATTTTTCTACATTCATTTTTATTTATGGAAACAAACACCGACTTAGAAGAAGAAAACAAAGCCATTGCCCGCGAGTATAAAGAACTCTTGCGTATTAGTTATCAAACCTTGAGTGATGAAGATAAAAAACTCATTCGCTTGGCGTTTGACACCGCTGTTGATGCGCACAAAAACCAACGCCGAAAAAGTGGGGAGCCTTATATTTTTCACCCTATTGCCGTAGCTAAAATTGTTGCTTCACAAATAGGATTAGACGCTATAGCCATTGCGTCGGCTTTGTTACATGATGTAGTAGAAGATACCGACTATACGATTGAAGATATGGAACGGCTTTTTGGTAAAACTGTAGCTCATATTGTAGAAGGACTTACCAAAATTTCGAGTATGAGCCGTGAAAATGACATCTCTTTACAAGCCGAGAACTTCCGAAAGCTCCTTCTTACAATGAATGACGATGTGCGCGTGATTCTCATAAAAATTGCTGACAGACTCCACAATATGCAAACGATGGATTCGATGGCAGACTATAAACAAGCCAAAATAGCTTCGGAAACACTCTATATTTATGCACCTATTGCTCACCGCATTGGCTTGTATAACATCAAAACAGAATTAGAAGACCTCGCCCTTAAATATACTGACCCCGAACGCTACAATAGTATCCTAAACAAAATGGAGGAATCCAAAGAAGAACAACAGGAATATATTGAAGCGTTTACTAAAATCGTAGAAACCTCTTTAACGCAACAAAAAATTGATTATTACATCAAAGGGCGACCCAAATCAATCTATTCTATTTACAGAAAAATGGAATCGCAAGGTGTGAGTTTTGAAGAAGTTTACGATAAATTTGCGATTCGCATCATCTATAAAAGTGAACCAGCTGAAGAAAAGTTTTTGGCTTGGAAAATATACTCTATTGTTACTGACCACTTCCGTCCTAATCCCACCCGATTGCGTGATTGGATTTCCTCACCTAAATCTACAGGTTATGAAGCCTTACACATTACCGTAATGGGGCCAAAAGGCAAATGGGTAGAGGTGCAAATACGCAGCGAACGTATGCACGAAATCGCCGAAAAAGGTTATGCAGCCCATTTTAAATATAAACACGGCGATCAAAAAGAAGAAGGCATCGAAATGTGGCTTAATAGGTTGCAAGAAGTCTTTGAAAACAGCGAGGCAAATGCTGTAGACTTTGTAGAAGATTTCAAACTCAACTTGTATTCTAAAGAGATTTTCGTCTTTACCCCTAATGGTGAGATAAAATCTCTCCCGAAAGGTGCTACACCACTTGATTTTGCTTTTTCAATACATACAGGAGTGGGTTTAAAAACACGTGGAGCCAAAGTAAACAATAAATTAGTGCCCTTAAACTATGTATTAAAGAGCGGTGAAACAGTAGAAATTATCACTGCTGAAAATGCAAAACCCACTAAGAACTGGCTAAACTATGCTACAACTGCTAAAGCACGTAGTAAGATAAAAAATGCTTTAAAAGAAGAAACAAAAGCTGTTGCTGCTGAAGGAAAAGAGATTTTAGTTCGAAAATTAAAGCAATTGAAGGTTACTCTTAATGAAGAAGTAATGAATGAGCTAGTGAGTTACTTCAAAACAAAGACGAGTTTAGATATTTACTATCAAGCAGGAACGGGAGAAATCAGCAACCAAATGCTGAAAGAGTTTGTATCTCATCGCACGTCTTTCTTTGGCTTATTCAAAAATAAAGTAGTTAAAAAACCTACCGACGAACCTGTTTATTCGCCTAACGTTCACTATGATAGCATTGTGTTTGGTAAAGAAGAAGAATCTTTAGACTATACTTTTTCAAAATGTTGCAATCCTATCCCTGGTGATCCTATTTTTGGGTTTGTTACTATCAACGAAGGGGTGAAGGTACACAAAAAAACTTGTCCGAATGCTATTTCGATGCAATCGAATTACGCTTATCGTATCATTCAAGCCAAATGGGTAAAATCTGATGAAAGAGATTTCAAAGTGAGTCTTAGAATTAGTGGTATTGACCGCGATGGACTCATCAGTGATATCTCAAAAGTGATTTTGGATAGCAAATTTGTAAAACTTACCAATATTAATATAGATACAGAAGGTAATGTATTCAGCGGAAAAGTCTCTATTTCAATCAACAACAATGCTACTTTAAAAAAACTGATGCAAGATATTAAGAACATCAAAGGAGTAGATAAAGTAAACAGACTGTAATATGCGTAAATTAGCGAATAATGAACTCAATAGATTGGATATTGAGCAATTTAAGAAGGCAGAAAAGACACCTCTAATAGTAATTTTGGATAATGTGAGAAGTTTGAACAATATAGGTTCTGTTTTTCGCACTTGTGATGCTTTTTTAATTGAAAAGATATACCTCTGTGGGATTACCGCCACTCCTCCAAACAAAGAGATTCATAAAACAGCTTTGGGTGCGACTGATAGTGTAGCGTGGGAATATGAAGAAAATACACTTTCGGCAGTAGAAAAGCTAAAAGAGCAAGGTGCCTATATTATTAGTATTGAGCAAGCTGAAAATTCTACAATGCTGAATGATTTTGAGCCTAACAGAAATCAAAAATATGCTATTATCTTTGGCAACGAGGTAAAAGGAGTGGAACAAGAAGTGGTTTCAGCTTCTGATGAAGTGATAGAAATCCCACAATATGGTACTAAACATTCTCTGAATATTTCTGTAAGTGCAGGAATTGTCATTTGGGAATTGGCAATGAAGATCAGGAAATATACAATGTTGTAAAAATAAAATTAGAAATGATAAACAAAAAGCCTGATAACATATTGTTATCAGGCTTTTTTATAGAGCGGGAGACGAGGTTCGAACTCGCGACATTCAGCTTGGAAGGCTGACGCTCTACCAACTGAGCTACTCCCGCAATTATAGTGATATAAATATATTTTCCGAGTGCAAATATACAATTATTTACTATAATCTTCCAAATTTTTTAATACTTTTTTTGTTGCATTTTCTGCAAATAAAAGTAAATACTTATAAATCAATCTCTTTTTTTCTTACTATTTTTCTTTTGATAAAAGTAAAGACAAATGTATGAAGATAAATACCCAGCATTTATGGATAATAATAATAAAGTTCCACGTAAAGGGTGAGTCCAACTACCTATAAAACTTTCATCAATAGCATAAATCAACAATATAATATAAGGAATCCAAAATAAGATTGTTTTTTTTAAGAATAAAAAGCTACTGATAAGCAAACATAAAGGTAAGGCATAAAATAATATAAGTCCCACTGTAAAACCCCACCCCCAAGCTTTGTTTGTATCAGCTTTTAACCAATCAATATAAGCTTTTTCTCCAAGTATATAAACTAAGAATGCTATACAAGTTGCAAATATAACAAATGACAATAGTATAATTACTTTGCATAAAGTTTTAAAGTGCATATTCTTACTAATTTTTATCTTTATAAGTAGCAAAACTTACTAAAAGTAGCGAAACAAGTTCTTTATGACTGATTTTCATTGTAGAACTTGCAATACTAATAGGAGCTCCATACATTTTCTGACTCCATTGCATCATCTTTTTTACAAAAAAGTTCTTTTCATTAGCAATAAGAGTTTCTGGATTTCTCACTTGTATCAAAATACTCTTATTCCCTTTGATCTCTAATTCTTGAAAGCCTATTATTTCTTGCCAAGGAATAAGATAATACTTTTGTATTCTTATATGTAGGGCTTTTTCATCTATAGCAAGTACCCATTGATTGTTTAGCAAGTTTTTTATGATAAAAAATAGAGCTGTTAAAGCAAAAACTACAACGATAATACCTATAGCTTCTATAAAAACAATGCTTCTTTTGCCGTCTTTAGATAATCCATTGGCATTTAGAAAACAAAATAAGCCTATTGCGAAGAAAATAATGGTTAAGAATAGTAGAAAAATGTTTTTCTTTTTGCTAGTGTAAATTTCTATTCGTTCCATTGTTTTATTTTAAAGCTGTAAGTCTTTCTATACCTTTGTGATACTCTGTTATAATCTCATCAATAACTTCTTGTACACTTTGTACTTTAGTGATGAGTGAAGCTGCTTGTCCTATTTCAAGCTCACCTTGTTCCATATCTCCTTCAAACATTCCTTGTTTGGTACGACGATTACCTACTAAGGCTTTAAGGTTCTCTACAGTAGCTTGTTGGGTATTGTATAATGCCTTTACTTGTTCATAAAAACCATTCTTTAGTAATCTCACAGGGGCTAATTCTTTCAGGGTAAGTTCAGTATCTCCTTCACCAGCGGCTACAACCTTCTCTTTGAAAGCGGGGTGTACAGACGCTTCAGTAGTAGCAACAAATCTACTGCCTATCTGTACCCCTTCGGCACCTAAGGCAAGAGCAGCAAGCATTCCGCTACCTGTAGCAATTCCCCCTGCAGCAATGAGAGGAATATCTAATACTTTGCATACAGCAGGAATGAGCACCATTGTGCTGGTTTCCTCACGTCCGTTGTGACCACCAGCTTCAAAACCCTCAGCTACCACAGCATCTACGCCGGCAACTTGGGCTTTAAGAGCAAACTTACTACTGCTCACTACGTGAGCTACTTTTATGCCTTCTTTTTGCAATAAAGACGTATAGGTAGCAGGATTTCCTGCCGAAGTAAATACAATCTTTACCCCTTCACGCAAAATCACTTCAATAGCTTTATCCATTTCGGGGTACATAATAGGAATATTCACTCCAAAAGGTTTATCGGTAGCCGCTTTACACTTACGTATGTGTTCTGCAAGGGTTTCGGGGTGCATAGAGCCTGCGCCCAATAGTCCTAAACCGCCTGCATTGCTCACTGCTGAAGCTAATCGCCAACCACTTGCCCATATCATTCCTCCCTGAATGATAGGATATTGAATATTAAAAAGTTCTGTAATACGTGTTTTCATTGTCTACAATTTAAGATTGTTATTCTCATCGAACTCCCAAAAAGGATTATAAGCGACTTCAAACACATAACCGTCTAAATCTTTAAAGTAACCGCTATAGCCACCCCAAAATACTTTTTGAGCAGGTTTTATTATAGTTGCTCCTAATTCTTTAACTTTGGCTAATACAGCGTCTACTTCCGCTTCCGAGGTAGCATTGTAGCTGATAGTCATTCCTGCAAACGAACTTGGCTCATAAGGCAAAGTAGTATCTTCTGAAAGTTCTTCTAAGGGGTAAAGCCCCAATACGATGCCTCCCAAAGGGAAAAGAGCATAGTCGTCCATACTTTTATCTGATTTTTGCCAACCTAAGCCTTCGTAGAAGCTAAGGGCTTTCTGAAAATCGCGAACGCCCAAAGTAATCAAAGTAAATTTTTGTCTCATACTATTGATTTGTTATAAGTTCTTTCTCTTTTTTAGGTACTTTGGCGAGTACTTCTTCGTAAGAATGTTGTACCATTTCTTCAATAAGAGTAGGAGGGAGGCTCTCTACCAAAACTGTATTCCAAAGTTTTTTGTTTAAGTGATAGCCTGCTACAATCTTTTCAGGGTATTGCTCACGAAGCTCCAAAGCGCGATCAGGGTTGCATTTGAGACTTGCCCTCAAAGGGACACTTTCTAAATTCGTAAGCACGAATATCCTCCCACAAATGCGAAAAACCAATATGTCCTCGCCGAAAGGCATATCTTCAGTAGTATGTGGTAAGGACAAGCAAAAGTCTCTGAAAGTTTCTAAGTTCATTGTTTTAGGTAAGAGAAAAGATAAAAGGGTTGCCTATGATTCAAGACAACCCTTTATTTTATACATTCCATTCATTTGCTAATTTACAAATATACTAATACTAATTAAGCTTTTGAGGTAAGCGATTTGAAAAATACAAATCCAAAACCTAAAGTAAGCATACAGTGGAATGGAAACATCCCAAAATCATTGAGACGAACAGCACTATATAATCCAAAAGCAAAGTACAACATTAGTAAAAACTCTACTATCATATTAGGTGATAGTTTAGTGTTGATATATTTATTGTTTTTCCAGCTATCACTTAGCGAACTGATGTTGAACTTAGGGGTACGTACAAACTCGCTGCGTTTGCCACTATGTCCTTCAAGTACAGCAATAGTATTGTGGAAAGAAAATCCTAAAGCCACTGAGAAGAATGTAAAGAATAGCTTTACATAGTTCAAAAAGTCATCAAAAGTCTTCCCTTGTAAGTTCTTATAAGTAAACCAATAGCAGATAAACAAAATAATAGTACTTGTTATAAAGAAACTAGTGAAGTGAAATATCCATCCTAAATGACCGTATTGATTTTTGAGGTATAACATTGGGATACTGAAAATGGCAGTGATAAACACCCATAAAAACATTGAGCTGTTCAAGAGGTGCATTACTCCGTGAAATTTAGTTTTCCATCCAATATTTTTAGCAGCGAGTAAACGACCTACACTTTTGCGGAAGTTTTCAGCTCCTCCTTTGTTCCAACGGAATTGTTGTGAGCGCGCTGCCGAAATAACTACAGGAAGTTCTGCAGGAGTTTCTACATCTTCCAAATATTTAAACTTCCAATTTTTTAACTGAGCGCGATAGCTAAGGTCTAGGTCTTCGGTAAGTGTATCGCCTTCCCAATTGCCTGCATCGTATATACAAGCTTTGCGCCAAATACCTGCAGTACCATTGAAATTGATAAAATAGCCTTTAGAGTTACGCCCTACTTGTTCAAGAGTGAAGTGAACATCAAGAGCAAGGGCTTGTATTTTAGTAAGGATAGAGTAATTACGATTGATATGTCCCCAACGGGTTTGTACTACCCCTATTTCAGGGTCTTTGAAGTATATTACAGTACGTTTAAGCCAGTCAGGTTGTGGTAAAAAGTCAGCATCAAAGATAGCTATAAAATCACCTTTAGCGATAGCTAACCCTTCTTTTAGGGCTCCTGCTTTGAAACCTTGACGATTTTCACGTCGTATATGCTGAATATCTAACCCTGTAGCTTGTAAATTTCTAATAATTTCAGCGGTTTCAGCTACCGATTCGTCAGTAGAGTCATCAAGCACTTGTATTTCAAGTTTGGTGCGCGGATACTCAAGTTTAGCAATGTTTTCAAGTAAACGAGGTACTACATACTTTTCATTGTAAAGTGGTAGTTGGATGGTTACGTAGGGTATCTCTTTTGGGTCAAGAAGGTTGAACTTAGGAGACTCGTCATTTTGTTTGCGGTGTTTTAAATAGTTCAGCAGCAAACTAAGCATTGAAAGACTATATAAAAAAATGCCTATCAAAGCTGTACAATAGATAATAATAATTGTGTAATTAATAAATGTTGCCATAAATTATTGTTTTATGTTCTTTTATTTTGCAAAAGTACGCGTTTTTTTGAATACGCCAAGAAAAAAAAGAATTATTTTTTAGAAAACGTTTTTAATTAACTGATTTTTAAAGTGTAAAAAAATAACCACTCTTGTAAATCAGGCTATTATCTATTTCAAAACAGAACCTCATTTTTCTTTGTATATTCTGCAGAAATAGCCATTTAACTTCCATCCAATTTGCCAAAATATTTTAGCTAATTGCTAATAGACAATTATCAATTACATATTGAATATCAAAAACTTAAAAAAAATAGAAAAAAAACATCAACTTTTTTTATTGCTATCTCAAAAAAACTTTGTATCTTAGCCCGCTAATTGTAATAAAAACCTTACTTTTATATAGTAAATAATTATGACAGAAGGAGAAAAATTGATTCCTGTTGATATCAGCGAAGAGATGAAATCTGCTTACATCGATTATTCGATGTCAGTAATCGTTTCGCGCGCACTACCCGATGTTCGTGATGGGTTGAAACCTGTTCACCGTCGCGTGCTCTATGGTATGTTCGATATGGGCGTACTCAGCAATCGTCCCTATAAAAAATCAGCTGCCATTGTTGGGGAAGTACTAGGTAAATACCACCCTCACGGCGATACCGCTGTGTATGATACTATGGTGCGTATGGCTCAGTACTGGAGTTTGCGCTATATGCTCGTTGATGGGCAAGGTAACTTTGGTTCTATGGGAGGTGACCCACCTGCCGCAATGCGTTATACCGAAGCCCGTATGCGCAAATTCTCAGAAGATATGCTTATTGATATCGATAAAGAGACTGTTGACCACCAACTTACTTATGATGATTCTCGTGAAGAACCTATCGTACTCCCTACCCGCATTCCTAATTTATTAGTGAATGGTTCTGCGGGTATCGCTGTGGGTATGGCTACTAATATGGCTCCTCATAACCTTAGTGAAGTAATTGATGGTACCATCGCTTATATTGATAATAATGATATTGAAATAGATGAACTTATCAAATATATCAAAGCTCCTGATTTCCCTACAGGTGGTATTATCTATGGTTATGAAGGAGTAAAAGAGGCTTTTAAAACAGGACGTGGTCGTGTGATTGTACGTGCTAAAGCTGAATTTCAAGAGGTAAGAGGCAAAGAATGTATAGTCGTTACCGAAGTACCTTATCAAGTAGATACATCTATCTTACTGAAAAAAACCTCCGATTTAGTAAAAGAAGGTAAGTTAGAGGGTATTACTGATGTACGCGATGAATCAGCTCGTGGTAAGATTCGTATTGTTTATATCCTAAAGCGTGATGCTGTACCTAATGTAGTACTAAACAACTTGTTTAAACATACTGAATTACAAACTTCCTTTAGTGTGAATAACATTGCTTTGGTAAATGGTCGCCCTCAGCTATTAAACCTTAAAGAGCTTATTTATCACTTTGTAGAACATCGTCACGATGTGGTATATCGTCGCACTGATTACGAGTTGCGTAAAGCTAAAGAACGTATCCATATCTTGGAAGGTTTTATGAAAGTGATGGCTACCGAAGATACAATGGGTAAAGCTATTGAAATCATCCGTTTTCACGATAAACCTAAAGAAGATTTGATAGCTGAATTTGATCTTACAGATATTCAAGCCGAAGCTATCTTAGCCTTAGCTCTACGCCGTATCAACAAAGCGTTAATATTGCAAACTAAAGAAGAATACGAACAAAAGTTAGCCGAAATACGTGATTTAGAAGATATCTTAGCTCGTAAAGAACGTCGAACTGAAATTATCAAAGAAGAACTTCTTGAAATAAAAGAAAAATACGGCGATGCACGTCGCTCTACTATTGAGTATGCAGGAGGCGAGTTTAGTGTAGAAGATATGATCCCCGATGATAAAATGGTCATTACCATTTCTCACGCAGGTTATATCAAACGTACTTCCCTCAGTGAGTATAAAACACAAAGTAGGGGAGGGGTAGGTCAAAAAGCCTCTACCACTCGCGACCAAGATTTCTTAGAACACCTATTTGTAAGCTCTAATCACCAATATCTATTGTTCTTTACCCAGAAAGGTAAATGTTTCTGGATGCGCGTCTACGAAATTCCTGAAGGTAGCAAAACTGCCAAAGGTCGTGCTGTACAAAATCTTATCAATATAGAACAAGACGACAAAATTAAAGCCTTTGTGAGCGTTCAAAATCTCAAAGATGAAGAGTATATCAATAACAACTACCTCATTATGGCTACCAAACAAGGTACTGTAAAGAAAACCTTGCTCAAAGAATACTCCCGCCCACGTCAGAATGGTATCAATGCCATTACTATTAAAGAAGGCGACGAGCTTATCGAAGCTAAACTTACCTCAGGTAGTAGCCAGCTGATGTTAGCAGTGAAATCAGGTCGTGCAATACGTTTTGGAGAAGACAAAGTACGTGCTGTAGGGCGTAATTCTCAGGGAGTACGTGGTATCGACCTCAACATTGAAAACGATGAAGTAGTAGGTATGATAGCTATCGAAAACCCACGTGAAGAAACCGTATTAGTTGTCTCTGAAAACGGTTATGGAAAACGTTCATACATCGATGACCCCGAAACACACGAAGCAGTTTATCGTATTACTAACCGTGGAGGTAAAGGGGTAAAAACTATTTCTATTACTGAGAAAACAGGTCAGTTAGTTGCTATCAAGAGTGTTTTGGAAGGCGAAGACTTAATGATTATCAACAAATCAGGTATTGCAATACGCCTCTCCATCGACACACTGCGAATCTCTGGGCGTGCTACTCAAGGTGTAAAACTCATCAACATCAAAGGTAAAGACTCTATTGCTGCCGTTACCAAAGTAATGAAAGAAGACGATGACGAGACCGATGCTACTGAGGAAGTAACACCTCCTACCGAAGAATAAAAATCTGTGTTCATAATTTAATAAAGAAAGGTCAAACGGAAGTTACTTCATTTCTCTTTAGGTAAGAACTTACTTCCGTGATTACCTTTCTTTTTTATTTTATACTATGGGAAAAACAATCAACATACAAAAAGTTGCTCTTAGGCAAAACGCCCTTTATATCCCTGATACGATGGTCTCACAAAGAGCTATACAGCCAGGTACCTTGGAACTAGTAGCTGCCCTACGCCAACATGGTTTTGGGGTTACTGAAGACCTTTTGCATGCTACCAATGGTACTACCAATGAGTATCGTCAGTCTGTTGTCAAGGTGATAAAAAAGGTACTTCATGTCAATCTCAATTGGGCACCTCTTATCAAAAACTGGGAAGTACCTACAGGCGAGAGTGCGATAGATCATATTATCACAGATTTCTACAATCAGTATCCTGACCTGATAAAATATGATGATGAGTATTCTAGCTATTATTACGATTACTATCAAGACGAAGATGAAAGATATAACGATTCTTACATACCTAAACACGAGCGATTTTTAGCTTGTGGACACTATATTCCTTATGGTACTTTCCCTTTGTGGCGTTATAATGGTTGTCCTTTCTGTGGTACCCCTTTTGAACTTGGAGAAATAGAATATCAAGGACAAGGTAGCAAACTCAAAATCCTTGACCTTTGGCGTGAAGCGGAAGCTGATACCTTTTTCCAAAACCTACTAAGATCCAAAACTGCCTTGGATGCGACTCAGTCCGATTCCTTTAAGTTGCTACTCCCTTACTTTTCAGTAGCTCCTGAGACTCATATTGGTATGAAGGAGACACTTGTCTTGGTAGTAGATAACTATATTGCTCAGGGCAAGGAGGCGGAAGCGGGTGCTTGTTTTAGCTCCCCTACCAATATATTGCGCTATTTGTGGTATAAAAAAACAGGCTTCTTACAGATAATCCCTCCTAAAACAATTGTTGCTAAAAATGCTAAAAACAACCAGCATATAATGCGTCAATTAGATAAGAGTGAGCAAGCTAAAGCTGAAGCAAAACAAGCTCTCAAACTCAAGTACTCTCGTGAGGAATGTGCCCGAGTAGTACGCTGGTTAAATAATTTGTCTCTTTCAGCTGAGAAGGCTTGTGAATTAATGCACCCTAAGCGCGAAATGTGGGTGCGCTTTATTCGTGCCTTGCGTTTAGCCGAGTATAGCAAGAAAAAAGGCTTTGAAAAGCTTGCTACACTATTAGATATTTTTTATCATCAGAAATACGAAGTGTGGCAAGGCAAGGTTCAACAGGCTTACCTAAATGTAGATACTGATACTGTTTTAGAATATCTAAAAGAACGCCCTTCCCAGTTTGCACGTTCGCTATTCGCTACTATGTTATGGGTGGGTGCAGATGATACGATTATCGCCTTCAAAGAAGTAATAGACCAAGTACCCATGCGTTTGCTCTTTACCCTTAATAATTATGCTGATCTTTACTTTACACCAGAGGGTACACGCCCTATAAAAATCATCACAGGCGATTATATAAATGCTCCTAAAAATCAATGGGTAAATTTAGGTTATAACGAAGAGCAATTAGCCCAGATGAAAACAGCTGTAGAAGACCTATGCTTGTGGACAATACGCCGAAAGTTTGCTAAACAACCCAATCCTCATAAAACGATATTTATAGATAAACAGCTGTATCATATCCCTTTGCCTATAGGTGATAGAGGCAATAATATACACGACTTCAATGCAACCCTAATGGGTACGAAATTTCCCTTAGAAGGCAACGAGATACGCCTCTTTATGCAATGGGGCAAAGACCTTCCTGCCCAACATCTCGATATGGACTTGTCCTGCCATATTATCTTTGACGAAGAATGTAGAATGGAAAATGAGATGTGCTTTTTTGGTAAACTTACCGCTACGGGTTGCCAACACAGTGGTGATATTCGCAGTATTCCTAATAAAGTAGGTACTGCCGAGTATATCAATATCGATGTAAATATCTTGCGCCAAAAGAAAGCTAAGTACGTGACCTTTGTATGCAATGCTTATTCTAATGGGGCACTATCACCTAATTTAGTAGTAGGTTGGATGGATAGTAAGCATAAAATGAAAGTATCTGAGCGTACAGGGGTAGCTTATGACCCTTCTACCGTGATTCATCAGGTGCGTATCGCTCAATCATTACAAAAAGGACTCCTCTTTGGTATCTTAGATGTAGAGGCTAAAGAGATTATCTGGATGGAACTCCCTTTCCAAGGACAGCTTGCTAAAGATCTATCTCTCGATACTGTAAAAGCTCTACTCAATAAATTAAATGCTAAAACTACTATCGGCAACCTGCTAACCCTCAAAGCCGAAGCTCAAGGATTACAGGTAGTAAGCGACAAAACTCTCGCCAATGAAGTGTATGATATACAATGGGCAGAATATGGGAAAGTAAATGAATTGTTTTTATAGTTAAAATAAACAGATATGAAAAAATGCATACTATTCAGTGCTATAACCTTATTTGTTATAGGGTTACAAGCACAAAACAAATTCAAAGTAACGCCTGATGAGGCACGTAATGGTTCGTATACTATTAGCCCTACTTTACCTAAGGACGGAATGGTAAAAGCAGGCACGGTTCTTACACTCAAAGCAACCCCTGCCACTGGCTATATTTTTGATAGTGGCTATTACTCCTTACCAGAACAGTGGGGGGCTATGTTTTATGAACAATCTACACCTGAGTTCAAAGTGAAAGTAGACAAAGATATGAATGTAGGAGCTTGTTTTGTACCTAAAAAAGCGGAAGCTAATCTGAAAGTAGTGCAAGATATTGTTTATGCTAAACCGGGAGTAAAACCGCTGAAATACGATGTATATAGTCCTAAAGGTAAGCAAAACCTACCTTGTGTTGTAATTATCCACGGAGGTGGATGGAGCTCCAATACTGAATCGGTGATGAGAGGTTTGGCACGCGAACTAGCAAACAGTGGCAGATATGTGGTTTTCAACATTGATTATCGCTGGATAGACAAACTAGACGGAGATAGTACTCCTACTCAATTGCACCAAATTATAGAAGATGTGTATGGAGCTTTGTTACACATTGCTGAAAACGCTGCTAAATATGGAGGCGATAGCAGTAAGTTATTCCTTACAGGTGATAGTGCGGGAGGACATCTATCTGCCTCAGCAGCTAACTTTGTAGAACGTATAGGTGATAAAGGCTTTGGTAAAATACAAGGTATGTATGAGTTTATGCCTACCTATATGCCTAAAGGGAAAACAGTAACTCAAGTGCGTGATGAGTTAACTAATGCTATCAAAGCTGTTGCCCCTAGTTATGGAGTTTTTCGTCCAGAAACTCTTGCTTTTATGTTTAAGAACTATCCTTTTTTGAACGAAATAGCTCCTATCAATAATATTCCCGAGGCTTCTAAAAGAGCTGTACCCCAATTGTTGTTTAGAGGTTCAGAAGATGGACTTATAAAAGATGAAGAGGTCAAAACTTACGAACGCGCCCTTTCCAAATCCGGTCAGAGGGTGGAGTATATACAAGTAGGAGGTGCCAATCACGCTTTCTTCGATTGGAAACCTGATACTAAAACACAAGCAACTTTCAACAAATACGGCAAATACCACGCTCACGAAATGTTGTTGTTTTTTGATTCAGTATTAGAAGATCTTAACAAAACTAACAACTAAAGAAACATCTTCAAATATAAATATCCGAGGAAGTATAATACTTTTCTCGGATATTTTTATATTAATTACTCATTCTTCATTGCTAATTATCAATTGTTTTGTACATTTGCGCTCTAAATTAACAAAGACTATGATTTATGAAATATGTGCCAGCTCTTTTGAGTCGGCTAAAAATGCTGAAATAGCAGGTGCTACCCGTATAGAGTTGTGTAGCGAATTAGGTGTAGGAGGGGTAACCCCCAGCTATGGATTAATTAAAAAAGTAATGGATGAACTCTCTATCGGTAACTGTGTACTGATACGTCCTCGTAGTGGTAATTTTACTTATACCGATGAGGAGTTTGATGTGATGTTACGCGACATCAATCTCTGTCGTGAATTAGGTTGCCAAGGAGTAGTAACAGGAGTGTTACATCGCGATAACACAATTGATGAAGAACGTACTGCGCGCCTCAAAGAAGCTGCAGGTACTATGGAATTTATCTATCACCGTGCTTTTGATTGTGCCCCCGATCCCATTGCTGCAATTAAAACCCTAAAACGCTTGGGAGTTGAACGTATTCTTACCTCAGGGGGTAAAAAATCAGCTATCGAAGGATTAGAGCTACTTAAAGAACTCAACCGCATAGCTGCAGGTCAACCCACAATTATGCCTGGGGGTGGTATCAATCCACAGAGCATTATACAGATAAAAGCTGCTGGTTTTACCCAAGTGCACTTTTCAGGTACAGTTTTTGAGGATTTGGGTACATCTTTGCCTTTCTCATTTAAAACAGAGGCGTTTTTAGACGAAACAAAACGCCCTATTTCTAATGTTGAAAACATCAAAAAAATTATGAATAATTAGCCAGTTTGTTGTCAATTAGCAAATTGGTAAATTGACAAATGAATATGGTTTATATAATTCTTATTGGTATTTTTATCATTTATTTTCTACTAACATTTTATGCAAGTAGAAGTTTAAAAACTCTCAAAGTTCCCCGTTGGGTAGAATGGCTATTTTGGCTCATCACAATAGGAGTGGTAATTCACTTGTTGTACCATTGGTTCTGTAGAGGAAAAGTTGTATGGAGTGCCCCTCAACAATATGCTGTTGCAGGGCTACTTACGTGGCTTATTATCTGTTTGTTTGTAACTCTTCCTTTGTTATTAGAAGATATTACACGACTTATAAAAGCTATATTTCGCAAACCTACTAATGCACCACGTATTCCTTCTCGTCGTAAGTTTGTAAGTACTTTAGGTTGGGGATTGGCAGCTATTCCTTTTGCTTCTATCCTCTATAGTATTTTCAAAGGAAAATATAACTATAAAGTTTGGAAATACACATTGTATTTCGATAATCTCCCTAAAGCATTTGATGGCTATCGCATTACTCAAATATCCGATATTCATTGTGGTAGCTTTGATAAATATGAGAAAATACGCTATGGAGTAGATCTTATCAACTCACAAAAAAGCGATGTAATCCTTTTTACAGGTGATTTGGTAAATAATTTGGCAAATGAGGTACACAATTGGAAATCACTTTTTGCTACTCTCCAAGCACCTGATGGAGTATTTTCTATTATGGGTAACCACGACTATGGTGATTATTCCTCTTGGGAAACTCCTGAAGCTAAACAACAAAATTTAGAGCATTTATTTCAATTACAAAAACAAATGGGATGGCAACTATTGCTTAACGAACATTGTTATTTAGAACGTAATGGCGAAAAAATAGCTTTAATAGGGGTAGAAAACTGGGGACACGGTCGATTTTCTAAATATGGCGATTTGAATAAGGCTATGGAAGGTGTAAATACCGAAGATTTTAAAATATTAATGAGTCACGACCCAACTCATTGGCAAGAGATTGTGTTACCTGAAAATAAAGATATTCAACTTACTCTCAGTGGTCATACACACGGGATGCAATGTGGTATTGAAATACCTGGGTGGCTAAAATGGAGTCCCTCACAATATATTTACAAATATTGGGGAGGAATGTATGAAGAGGGTGGTAAATACCTCAATGTAAATAGAGGTTTTGGTTATCACGCTTTCCCTGGTCGTTTAGGGGTATGGCCTGAAATCACAGTTATTGAACTAAAAACTAAATAACTAAATTCTATGAAAAAATTTATTATCTCAGGAGGTGGTACTGGCGGACATATATTCCCTGCCATCGCTATTGCCGATGAAATAAAAAAACGTTTACCTGAAGCCGAAATACTTTTTGTAGGGGCCAAAGATCGTATGGAAATGCAAAAAGTACCTCAAGCCGGTTATCCTATTGAAGGTTTGTGGATTTCAGGAATTCAACGTAAACTCACTTGGCAAAATTTGATTTTTCCACTAAAGTTTATCCATAGTCTATGGAAATCCCGACAAATCATTAAGCGTTTTAAACCTGATGCTGTCATAGGTACAGGGGGGTTTGCCAGTGGAGCTGTAGTAAAAGTAGCAGGACAAATGGGAATCCCTACTTTTATTCAAGAACAAAATTCCTATGCAGGCATTACCAATAAGATGCTTGCTAAAAAGGCAAAGAAAATATGTGTTGCTTATGATGGTATGGAAGTTTTCTTTCCAAAGGAGAAAATCGTAAAAACGGGTAACCCTATTCGTGGAGGCTTATTAAATATAGACCAACATCGCGAAGAAGGTTTATTGTATTTCCAACTTAATCCTCATCAAAAAACACTTTTGATATTAGGAGGAAGTTTAGGAGCACGACGCATCAATCAGTTAGTGGAAGCTCAATTACCTTTATTTGAAAAATTAGGGGTGCAAGTGCTATGGCAATGTGGCAAACTTTACTATGAAGAATACAAAAAGTATAATAGTTCACAAGTACACGTTTTAGCTTTTATTGATCGTATAGAACAAGCTTATGCCGTTGCCGATGTAATTATTTCGCGAGCAGGTGCAAGTTCTGTAAGTGAATTATGTGTAGTAGGCAAACCTGTTATATTCATCCCTTCACCTAATGTAGCCGAAGATCATCAAACTAAAAATGCACGTGCTATAGCTGATAAACAAGCTGCTATTTTAATAAAGGAAAATGAATTAGATAGTAAATTTGCAGATACTTTTAGCAGCTTGATAACTGATGAAACTCAACAACAAAATCTTTCGTCTCATATTAAAGCACTAGCTCAACCCAATGCAACTAAAGAAATTGTAGATTTAATAATAAATAACAGATAACAGATGACTAAAATTTTAACATTTATAGCTCTATTAGGAGGAGGAGTGCTTTCTATAGCACAAACCACCTTAAAACCCTCTGTATTTATAGATACTAAAAGTGATGATTTCAAAAAAGGTATCGTAGAAATCAAAGAATATACAAACTATGAAATATATCAACAATTACAATGCAATCTCAAATCAGGTAACTCAGCTGCTATCAATGCTGATATGATACGTCAGGCATTTATCACAAGAAAGATAGCTTTACAAAAAGGTACTTACATCATTGATAACAACGAACAACGTTTCGAGTTTGAAATAGGTAATAGTGGTCAATTAGTAGGTGAAGGTAAATTTGTAAATAAAAAACGTAACATTCCTTCCACTTATATTTTTAATAATGGAAAACTTGCTGAAATTCATATTTTTACTCCTGAAGGAAGATTACGCAAAAAAAATATCTTCAAAGGTAATACTATAGAAGGATTGGTGTATGACCATGCTGGAAATATTGCTCAAAAAATAGAAATATACACTAATTTAAAAGAAGGCGCTGACCAAATAGTAACTAATTATCACAAGAATGGCAACCCCAGTAAAGAAGTAAATACTATTAAAAATACTACCAAAGAGTATTATCAAAATGGCAAACTCAAACTCGAACAAATAAATAGTAAAACTACTACCAAATATGACCCTGAAGGAAAAATAACTGAAAAATGGTATGTTACTGAAAAAGGTAACTGCAAAGAGTTATATGAAAAAGGGGTAATTTCTCAAAAAATATGTGAAGACCGCAGTATAAAAGAAACCACTGTGAGCACTTATAAAAATGGTAAATTATTAGAAACAAAGAAATTATGAATTTACAACCAATAACAAACGTTTATTTTATAGGTATCGGAGGCATAGGAATGTCTGCCCTTGCACGTTATTTCAATGCCAATGGCAAAGTAGTAGCTGGTTATGACCGTACCTCTACTGATATTACTGAAATGCTTGAAAAAGAGGGTATAAAAGTACATTTTACTGATGAGGTAGAAGCTATACCAGCTTCATTCAAAAATACTACAACTACTCTGGTGGTTTATACTCCTGCTATTCCTAAAGATCATAAGGAACTGACATTTTTTCAAGAAAATGGCTACCAAGTAGTAAAACGATCAGAAGTGTTAGGCTTCATTACTAAAAACTCCTTTTGTTTAGCTGTTGCAGGTACTCACGGTAAAACTACAACATCGAGTATTTTAGCCCATATTATGGTAGAAAGTGGAGCTTCGGTAAGTGCTTTTTTAGGAGGTATAGCCGAAAATTTCAATAGTAATTTGGTGCTCAAAGGTAGTGAATATACAGTAGTTGAAGCCGATGAGTTTGACCGTTCATTTTTACGACTTTCACCTAACATTGCTTGTATTACCTCTATGGACGCCGATCACCTCGATATTTATGGTGATGAGCAACATCTTATAGAAGGATTTCACGAGTTTGCTGGAAAAATTAAATCTGGAGGCAGTCTCATTGTACGCAACGGACTAAATATAGCTGGTGAAACGTATGGTTTAGATGATAATTCTGATTACAGTTTCCAAAATATTCATATTGTAGAAGGTATTTATCATTTTGATTTCAAATATGCAGGAGGTATTTATAAAGATATTACCTTTATGAAACCAGGGCGACACAACTTACTCAATGCTTTGGCAGCTGTTACTATGGCTGTAAAAGCTGGAATTGCTCCTGAAAAATTGTTACCTCACTTAGCTACTTTTAAAGGGGTAAAACGTCGTTTTTCATATATCATTAAAGAAAAAGACTTTGTTTTCATTGATGATTATGCCCATCACCCTTCCGAAATCAATGCGCTATATCAAGCAGTAGCTGAAATGTATCCTAATACTCCTAAAACTATTGTTTTTCAACCTCACCTTTTCACTCGTACACGTGATTTTATGAATGATTTTGCAAAAAGTCTATCACAATTTGATGAGGTGATACTATTAGATATCTATCCTGCACGTGAATTACCTATAGAGGGGATTACTTCACAAGTTTTATTAGAGAAAATAACTACTTCTAAAAAAACTTTAGTAAGCAAAACTGAACTTATTCCTCTTCTACTCAAGAAACGTCCTCAATTATTATTAGCTGTAGGAGCAGGTGATATAGGAGCTGAAGTAGCTCATATCAAAGAAGCTATGAAAAAGTAAAAACTGAAGAAAATAAAAAAATGAGGCTTATCTTTTTTGATGAGCCTCATTTTTATTTTTAGTATCCGAAGAGTTCTTCTAAAGAGAGTTTTTTGAAATCTCCTATTTTTTGAAGTTCATCTTTTGAAAGTTTCTTTTCAGAAGCTAAAATTACATAAGTATAAGGCTTTTTTGAAAGGTATTTATCGTGGAAAGTTTTTATCTCTTTCATTGTAATACCATCTATATTTTGATATACTTGCTTGCGTATATCATCCTTAAGACCTAATTCTTTTGCGGCTAAATAACTATAAATGATACCATCTTGAGTAATACGCTCAGTTTCTATTTCTTGTTTGATTTGTAGCTTGGCTAATTCGAGATTAGCTGGTAATTCAGGCATTGTATTGAGCAGTTCATTCATAGCCTCTACAGCTTCTTTAAATTTGTCAGCTTGCGAACCTACATAGGCAAGCACATAGTATTTATCAGCTTTTTTTCTTGGTGAAGCATAATAACCATAAGTACTATATGCTAACGCTTTGCTTTCGCGAATGGTTTGGAATACCAAAGACCCCATACCTCCACCAAAATAGTTATTGAATGCACTAATTACAGTACTTTCAGCAGGGTTGAAAGGAACAGTATTGCGCACCCAGCGTGTTTCAGCTTGTACCATTTCATAATCAGTAAAAAGTACTTGGTTTTTAGTCTGTTCTACTTGTTTAAACTCTTTTTTAGGAGCTACTTTAGCGAACTTAGTAGGTACTTTATGTAAAGGTTTTAGTTTAGTTGTAAGTTCTGAAAGTGTAGCAGGTCCATAATAAATAACGGTTTGCTCTACATTATTCAAATTTTTAACTCTATCTACCAATTCCTTTGCACTAATCGTATTAATTTCGGCATTAGAAAGTACATTGTTCACCTTATTTTTAGAACCATAAAGAGCATAATTAGTAAGTGCTTGCATAATAGCTCCACGATTAGCTTTTACATCTACACGTGATTTAGCAACACGAGCTTTAAGTGCTTGTAATACTTGCTCATCTGGTTGAGCATTGAGAACTAAATCTTCATAAAGTTTAACAGCAGCTTCAAAATTCTCTTGTAAACCTTCTATTGATACATAGGTATATTCTTCTTCTGTAGAGATTTGAAAGCTGGATGCTATCTTATAAAATTCTTTTGAAATTTGTTCAGCTGATTTCTTATCAGTTCCTAAAAATTGGATGTATTGGGCTGCCATAGGCATTTTCAAATCATTAGCTGAACCTATTTTGTAGCGGAAACTCAAACGATACAACTCATTATCTTTATTTTGTACATACAATACTTCCGCATTACCTAATTTACCTTTTTGCAAATCTTTACTGTAATTTAAGAATACAGGAGCTACTGGAGTACTTGGCATCTCGTTGATCTTTTTCACAAAAGCTGATTGTTTATCGGCATTAGTTTCAACAGGAGTAATAGCAGGTTTTTCAATTTTTTCTACATTGGTGCGTTGTCCTTTCTCTTTATAAATAGCCACATAGTTATTACCTAAGTATTTATTAGCAAAAGCGACAATATCGGCTTTAGTAAGTTTAGAAAGATTATTTACATAAGCTACTTGGTCTTTCCAGTTGAGATTATCTGTAAAAGCTGCCATCAACATATTAGCGCGATTGCTATAAGATTCAGTTGCTTGAATCGTTTGTTTTTTCAAATTGTTGATAATAGAAGGAATGAGATCATCATCAAAATTACCTTTTTTAAGGTTTTCTATTTGCCCTAACATAAGATCTTTTACTTGTTCTAACGACTGTCCTTGTAAAGGAGCTCCTGATAGATATAGTACTCCATAGTCTATAAGTGTATAAGCAAAGGCACTGGCTTTTAGTAATTTTTGTTTCTTTACAAGATTCAAATCGATAAGCCCTGCATTGCCATTGGTGAGGATTTCACCTACTAAATCAGCTAATAGAGCATCTTTATCTTGGTTACCTGGCAAACGGAATGCTATAGAAACACTTTCAGCATCAGGGCCTACTACTTTCTTGATGATAGGGGCAGTGATAGGTGCTTCTTTCTCAAAAGTATATTGAGGTACAGGTTTAGGTTGCATATAGCTAAAAGCCTTATCAATTTGAGCAATAGCTTTATCAGGATTAAAATCACCTGCCAATATTATTGCCATATTATTAGGTACGTAATAGGTATGGAAGTATTTGCGAATTTCTTTCAGTGAAGGATTTTTCAAATGCTCTACTGTACCAATAGTAGTTTGCAAGCCGTAATTGTGTTTCTTGAATAGCTCAGAGAAGAGAGTTTCAAATACTTCACTATTATCGCTATCCAAAGAGCGGTTTTTTTCTTCATATACGGCTTCTAATTCGGTATGGAAAATACGAAGCACAGGGTTGCGAAAACGTTCAGCTTGTACAGCAATATACTTATTAATAGCATTTGCTGGTACATCATCAGTATAAACAGTTTTCTCAAAAGAAGTAAACGCATTAGTACCTTGTGCACCCATAGCAGTCATCATTTTATCGTACTCATTGGCAATAGCATACTTGCTGGCTACCCCCGATACTGAATCGATTATCTTGTAGATAGCCTTGCGTTTAGCAGGGTCTTTGGTGTGATTGTACTCTTCATAAAGGGCATCAATTTTGTCTAATTGTACCTTTTCTTTATTCCAATCAAGTGAACCGTATTTATCAGTTCCCTTAAAGAGCAAATGCTCTAAATAATGTGCAAGTCCTGTATGAGTAGCAGGATCAGTTTTACTACCAGCCTTCACGGCTACATAACACTGAATGCGGGGTTCTTTATTAGTAGGACTTAGGATTACGGTAAGCCCGTTTTTCAAGGTATAAAACCTTGCATTGGTAGGATCGTGGGTAACATATTTATAAGTGTACCCGCCACTTTGAGCTTCTTTCCACTCGTAGTTTTGAGCAGTAACCCCGAACGATATAGCTATAGTAAACAGCCATAAAAATAGATTTCTTTTCAGCATAAAAATATAGTTTTAAGATGTGTATTAAAAGAAAAGGGTATCTAAAAAGTTGTTTCCAGATACCCTCTATTTGTTACATAAGTTATTACTTATTAATTATTTAAGGCTTCCTACCATATCTTCAGGGCGCACCCATTTATCAAAGTCCTCAGGAGTAACATAACCAAGGCGTACAGCCTCTTCTTTGAGGGTTGTACCATTGCGGTGAGCTGTTTGAGCAATTTCGGCAGCTTTGTAATAACCTATTTTAGTATTAAGAGCTGTGACGAGCATTAACGAGTTGTCTACTAATTCTTTAATACGTTTGTAATTAGGTTCGATACCACTTGCGCAATGTTCTTCAAACGATACACAAACATCACCTAACAACTCAGCTGATTTAAGGAAGTTAGAAGCCATTAATGGTTTAAATACATTCAATTCGTAATGACCTTGAGTACCACCTACTGAAATAGCTACATCGTTACCCATTACTTGTGCTGCTACCATTGTCATCGCTTCACATTGGGTAGGATTCACTTTACCTGGCATAATAGAACTACCTGGTTCGTTAGCAGGGATGAGAATTTCACCAATACCAGAACGAGGACCTGAAGCCATCATACGAATGTCGTTTGCAATCTTGTTTAATGATACAGCCAATTGCTTGAGGGCACCGTGGCTTTCTACAATAGCGTCGTGAGAAGCTAAAGCTTCAAATTTGTTAGGAGCGGTTACAAAAGGTAGACCGGTGAATTTAGCAATATACTCAGCTACTTTCACATCATAACCTTTAGGAGTGTTGAGCCCTGTACCTACAGCAGTTCCACCTAAAGCGAGTTCTGAGAGGTGTGCTAAAGTATTTTTGATAGCGCGAATAGCGTGATCAAGCTGAGCTACATAGCCTGAAAGTTCTTGTCCTAAAGTAAGTGGTGTAGCATCCATAAGGTGGGTACGACCTATCTTTACTACATCTTTAAAGGCTTCAGCTTTAGCGGCAAGGGTATCGCGTAGTTTTTGAACCCCCGGAATAGTTTTTTCAACTACCATTTTGTAGCAAGCAATGTGCATACCTGTAGGGAAAGTATCGTTAGACGATTGTGATTTATTCACATCATCATTAGCCTTTAACACGGGGTCTCCTTCTCCTATTTGTTTGCCAGCTAACACTTGAGCACGATTGGCTATAACCTCATTCACATTCATATTAGATTGAGTACCTGAACCGGTTTGCCAAATTACCAATGGGAATTGGTCATCAAGTTTGCCTTCGAGAATCTCGTCACAAACTTGAGCAATAGCATCGCGTTTTTCGGCTGAAAGTACGCCTAAATCGAAGTTAGCATAGGCAGCAGCTTTTTTAAGATAGGCAAAGCCGCGGATAATTTCAATCGGCATAGAAGCGGGTGCACCGATTTTGAAGTTGTTGCGTGAACGTTCTGTTTGTGCTCCCCAATATTTATCGGCTGGCACCTTCACTTCACCCAAAGTGTCTTTTTCAATTCTATAACTCATTTTGTTTGTATTAGTTAAAATAATCTTCTTTTTAAAAAACGCTACAAAGGTACATTTTATTTTCTAAATATTAAAATTTTTTTAAGAGATTTTTTGTTGTGATAATTCTGTAATTTGCTAATTAGCTAATTAATTGCTATCTTTGCGCCCTCAAAAAGATTATTCAGAATAAAATGCTTGATAAACTAAACATTGTTAAACAACGCTTTGATGAGGTATCGGATTTGATTATCCAACCTGATGTGATTGCCGACCAAAAACGTTACATTCAGCTTAATAAGGAGTATAAAGATCTAAAAGAGTTGATGGATAAACGAGAAGAGTACATCAATGTAACTGGCAATCTTGTTGAAGCTGAAGAAATTATTGCCGATGGTAGTGATGCTGAAATGGTGGAGATGGCTAAGTTACAATTAGAAGAAAGCAAAGAACGCTTGCCTCAATTAGAGGAAGAAATCAAATATATGTTGATTCCTAAAGACCCTGAAGATGCGAAGAATGCTGTAATGGAAATACGTGCTGGCACAGGTGGAGATGAGGCTTCTATCTTTGCTGGCGACCTTTATCGTATGTATACTAAATATTGCCAAAGCAAAGGCTGGAGTACTTCGGTAATGGATTTCAATGAAGGAACTGCAGGGGGCTACAAAGAGATTATTTTTGAAGTTACAGGTGATAATGTATATGGTACTTTAAAGTTTGAAGCAGGAGTACACCGTGTACAGCGCGTTCCTCAAACTGAAACACAAGGGCGTGTACATACTTCAGCTGCTACTGTAATGGTATTACCAGAGGCTGAAGAGTTTGATGTAGAACTCAATATGGCAGATGTAAATATTATTCGTACAACCTCCACAGGCCCTGGCGGACAGTCGGTGAATACTACTTATTCTGCTATTCAACTCCAGCATATTCCTACAGGTATAGAGGTGCGTTGCCAAGATGAAAAATCTCAACACAAAAACCTTGAAAAAGCATTGAAAGTATTACGTTCTCGCCTCTACGAATTAGAACTTGCTAAAAAAATGGAAGCTGATTCTGCTCGCCGTAAGTCAATGGTATCCAGTGGTGACCGTTCAGCTAAAATACGCACTTATAATTATCCTCAAGGTCGCGTAACTGATCATCGTATCGGGCTTACTCTCTATGATTTACAGAATGTTATCAATGGAGATGTTCAACGCCTTATTGATGAATTACAACTTGCTGAAAACGCTGAAAAACTCAAAGAAGGTGATGTGTTTTAAAGAAGTAAGATAACAAAAATAGTGTTACTAAATAAAAAGAGCCTGTCCGAAAAGTTTTAACAGGCTG
>NZ_KB291397.1:46320-96485 GCF_000318295.1 Capnocytophaga sp. oral taxon 326 str. F0382 | reverse complement strand
TCAAAACCACTTGCCCTTGCAGGGAGCTTAAAACACACTCCGAAGTCGTGGTTTTTTACTTTTATATTTTTATTGTATTTCTAATGTAATGAAATTTTAATAATATATCCGATACATTACCAATTCTAATCACTATCTTTTACAGCATTTACTAAGGTTGCGTTGATAAAGAATGCTCCTTTGGTGGCAATAGTCTGTTCGGGGGCTATAGGTTTTACAGGGGCAATGGCAGTATACCCACTTTCGGAAGCTCCTTTTACTACCTCCACTTTCTCAAAAGAGGTTTCTTTATCCGAAGTTTGGGTTACCAGAAAAATGTAGGATTTACCAGCATCCTCTACGATAGCCTCGTTAGGTACAGCAGGGGTCGTTTGTTTGTCAAGACTGATAACCCCTGTTACGTTCATTCCGCTGATAAGCCCTTGTTTGTCTCCCTCTACGTGGCAATGTACAATGATGCTTTTGCTTTCGTTTTCAAACGAAGCCGCAATGTTATACACTTGGGCATCATATTCGCGAGAGGTGTTATTGGTAGGGTTGAAGTGCACTTGTTGTCCTACCTTAATGTAAGGCAAGTCACGCTCATACACTTGCAAGTGCAGGTGTAGCGAACTGTTGTCGATGATTTCCACAATAGGGGTGGAGGCATCTATATAAGCCCCTTTGTTAGTATATACCGCACTGATATTCCCACTAATAGGAGCCACTATCGCCAAAGTAGATTGCATTCCCTTATCGGTGAGTGTTTGAGGGTTTAAGCCCATTAGGCGTATTTGTTCTTCAAGCGAAGCTTTTTCGGTACGGAGAGTGCGTAGCTGAGTAGTAGCGGCTTGTAGGTTCTTACCAGTACCAGCATTCCCTTCATAGAGGGTTTGCTGACGGTCAAGTTCTTGTTTAGCAAGTTCTATCTGACCATTAACGGTGAGCAAGCGCTGTTGTTGTTGCAAGAATTCTGGGTTAGAAACAGTAGCGATTACTTGCCCTTTTTGCACATAACTGCCTATCTCTACCTTTACGCTCTTGATAATCCCCGCATATACAGTCGATACCTTCGCCTGATGGTCGGCAGGCACGCTCAGTATTCCATTGGCTTTGAGGGTAGCGGCAAGACCTTTTTCTTCTATATGTCCCAAACGAATATCTACAGTTTGGATTTGAGCTTGGGTAAGGGTGGTGAGGTTGCCTCCTTCTTCGTGGTGTTCTTCGCGCTCTTCGAGCTTTTGATTATTGGTAGTTGTAGGAGTGCCATTGCAGGCTGATAGACTAATTCCTATAAGGATAAAAGCGATTTTTATACCATATTTTTTCATTTGTTTTACTGGTTTAAAAGGGATTGTATTTCTATTACTTTTTGATTAAGCGCCTCGATACTCTCAAGGTATGCCAAGCGGGTATCTACGGCTGTCTGTAGGGTGTAAAGGTACTCCACATAGCTTATTTCACCTGCGCTATACCCTAACTGATTGGCTCGGATAATGCGCTCGGCTTCAGGTAGCGCTTCTTGTTTGTAAAACTGATATTTTTGCAAATTCAGTTGGTATTCCTCTTGCAGATTTATCCATTGAGTTTTAAGCTGTTTTTCTGTTTGTTGAGCTGCTTCTATAGCTGCTTCTTTCTGATATTTATAAGCTTTCACCTTGGCACGGGTAGCGGTAAAAATAGGAACTGAAAGCCCTATGGTGGCAAAGTGAAAACGTTTACTTCTATCAGTATAGGTCTCTACCCCTCCAATGGTTTGCATTCCTATAAGAGACTGATTGGTATAGCCCAATGTAAGGTCGGGCAGGGCTTGGGCACGCTCTAGACGTTTGTTGTGCTCAGCTATGTTTGCTTCTTGATAGCTGAGTTGTACCAAAGGGTGCTGAGAGAGTTGTACATCCGAAGGCTCACTGAGTAACAAAGGCTCATACACGGGCGACTTGGTAATGGTAAATGCTTCTTCTGTTTGCATTAACGTACGCAAGTTGCGATAGGTAGCTTGTTGTATAGTTTTGTTCTGTTGAAGTAACAAACTTATTTCTCCTTTCTTCACTTGGGCAGTGTTAATATCTATCTTCTTGGTATCCCCTGCTTTATAGCGTACTTCAGCAATGCGAATAAAATTATTGTAGAGACTATCAAGCTGCAAGAGCTGTTCCTCTTTAAAAGTCAAATATTGCAATTGCTGATATGCGTTGCGCACTTGCCGCTTCAGTTCATTCTGCTGAAGGGCTAATTGCCCTTGTTGTAATTGTGTCTCTGCTTGATAGAGCTTTTTGCGAGCAGCAAATACTGTAGGCAAAGGAATAGACTGGGATATACCTACTGAGAGATCTTTCTCGGGGCTGCTATACTGGCCAAACTGCCCTGTAAGTTCGGTTTTGGGAAGCTCCCAGGCGGTGCGCTCTTTGGCGGTAGCCTCTTGTAGTTTGAGTCGTTCCGCCTTGATAAGCCCATTGTTTTCGAGGGCTATTTGCTCTATTTCTTGTAGCGAGTAAGACTGCTGAGCGTGTAGCGCTATAGGACTGATAAGCAATAGGGCTATCGTGAGTACTTTAGCTGAAGGACGGCGCCAAGAAAAGGTACTATTGAAAGCGATGTAAAGCAACGGAAGCACGAAGAGGGTGAGGAAGGTAGCCGATACTAACCCCCCAATAACCACTGTAGCTAAGGGGCGTTGTACTTCTGCTCCTGCTCCTTGACTGAGTGCCATAGGTAGGAAACCTAAGCTCGCCACCATAGCCGTCATTAGCACAGGGCGTAAACGCATTTCGGCACCCGTAATCACGCGATGCAAAAGGTTGGTCATTCCTTCTTTTTTCAGCTGGTTGAAAGTGCCAATAAGCACTATACCGTTGAGCACTGCTACCCCAAAGAGCGCGATAAAACCAATACCCGCACTAATACTAAAAGGCATTCCCCGAAGAAGCAAGGCAAATACGCCCCCAATGGCACTCATCGGGATAGCGCTAAAGATGAGTAAGGATTGTTTTATAGAATGGAAAGCAAGGTATAACAAGAAAAATATTAAAAGTAGGGCTACAGGCACGGCTATGAGCAGTCGGTCGGTGGCTTGTTGTAGGTTCTCAAACTGACCGCCATAGGTAAAGTAATAGCCCGTAGGGAGCTTTACGCCCTTTAATTTTTGTTCTATATCACTCACCACACTCTGCACATCGCGCCCTTGCACGTTGAAGCCAATGACGATACGGCGCTTGCCTGCTTCACGGCTTACTTGTGCGGGGCCTAATTCATATTTGATAGTGGCCAATTGGCTCATCGGCACCTGCCCATTTTCGGTAGCTACCATCATATGCTGTACATCGTCAATTCCGGTACGATGGAGGCTATCGAGGCGTACCACAAGGTCGAACCTTCGTTCGTTCTCGAAGACAACCCCAGCCTTCTTACCAGCAAAGGCGGTACTGAGTACCTCATTGACCTCTTGCACCGAAAGTCCGTAGTTGGCCAAACGCACACGGTCGTAAGTAACATTGATTTGCGGAAGTCCGCTTACTTTTTCGACCTGTGGGGCGGTACCACCTTCTGTTTTCTGGATAAGTTGACTTACTCTTTGGGCGTAGTGGGCGAGGGTATCCATGTTTTCTCCAAAGATTTTTATCGTTACATCCTGTCTGACACCTGTCATCAATTCGTTGAAATGCATTTGTATAGGCTGGCTTTTCTCAAAGAAGACCCCAGGAATATCCTTGAGCCGCTCAATGATGGCATCTCCTAATTCCTCATAGGAGCGACCACTTTTCCATTGGTCTTGGCTCTTGAGTACGATCACAATATCGGAGGCTTCCAGCGGCATAGGGTCGGTAGGTATTTCGGCAGAACCTGTTTTGCCTATCACCATTTTCACCTCGTCGAACTCACGAATCAGGCGAGAGGCCTGCATGGAAGTCTCCAAGCTCTGCTTCAGGGAAGTGCCCGGTGGCAGAATACATTCAAAAACAAAATCGCCTTCTTGTAGTTGTGGAATAAACTCACCTCCCATACGGCTGAAAATGCCTACCGCAAGAACGAACAGTGCCACGGTACTGCCTATTATCCATCCCCTAAGGCGGATAGAACGGACAAAGAGCGGTTGGTAGTGACGGTAGAGCCAGCTTATCATTCGCTCGGCAAAACTGCGCTTGTCACTTACTGTTTTAGGTAGGAGCAAAGCGCTCATGGCAGGGATATAAGTCAGGGAAAGGATCAGGGCACCCAAAATAGCAAAGACGACGGTTTGTGCCATAGGGCGGAACATCTTGCCCTCTACTCCTACCAAGGTAAGAATGGGAATATACACCATCAGGATGATAATCTCTCCGAAGGCGGCACTACTGCGTATTTTGGAAGCGGAATGGAATACCTCCTCATCCATTTGTGCTTGGGTAAGTCGTTGGTGGTTCTTTCGGATCGCCAAGTGGTGCATCACTGCTTCTACCACGATAACCGATCCATCTACGATAATTCCGAAATCTATCGCTCCCAAGCTCATCAGGTTGGCACTTACTCCAAAGAGGTTCATCATTCCTAAGGCAAAGAGCAAGGAGAGCGGAATGGCCGTGGCAACAATCAGTCCGGCACGCAGGTTTCCTAAGAAAAGTACTAAGATGAAGATGACAATCAGCGCCCCCTCTAAGAGGTTTTTCTCTACTGTATGGATGGCGCGTTGTACCAAGTCCGTGCGGTCTAAGAATGGCTCTATCACTACATCTTCAGGTAGGGATTGCTGTATGGTGGGCAGTTTTTCTTTGATACGACTGACTACCTCGTGGCTGTTTTCGCCCTTGAGCATCATCACTACCCCACCTACGGCATCCACCTCGCCATTATAGGTAAGGGCACCATAGCGGAGGGCACTGCCCAAGCGTACCTCGGCTACATGCTTGATAAAGAGGGGAGGGGTGTGCTTGCCTACGGCTATATTGCCTATGTCTTCAAGGGAGCGAGCCATGCCTATTCCTCGGATAAAGTAGGCATTGGGGCGCTTGTCGATATAGGCACCTCCTGTATTTTGGTTGTTCTGCTCCAAAGCAGTGAAAATATCACTGACACTCACCCCCATGGCACGGAGGCGATCGGGGTCTATAACCACCTCATACTGCTTGAGTTCGCCTCCAAAGCTGTTGATTTCGGCTATTCCTTTGGTACCATAGAGTTGGCGAGCCACGATCCAGTCCTGCATGGTGCGGAGGTCTTTGGCGGAATATTTGTTTTTGCTCTGTTCCGTAGGGCGAATGATATACTGATATACCTCCCCCAGTCCGGTACTCACGGGTGAGAGTTCGGGCGAGCCTATGCCTTGAGGGATTTGCTCCTGTGCCTCCTTGAGCTTTTCATTGACTAGCTGGCGGGCAAAGTAGATGTCCATATCCTCGCTAAAGACGGCTGTGATGACCGAGAGGCCAAAGCGGGAAATACTGCGTGTTTCCTCCAGCCCAGGAATATTGGCGATGGCTTGCTCAATAGGAAAAGTAACCAGTTGCTCTACCTCTTGTGAGGCCAAAGTAGGGGTAGAGGTGATGATTTGTACTTGGTTGTTAGTAATATCTGGAACGGCATCAATGGGGAGCCTTGTAGCACTCCATACGCCCCAAAAAATAAGCATAAGGGTCATGAATCCTACAAATAGCTTATTTTTGATGCTAAATAGTATGATTTTGTCTAACATTTCTAATAAGAATTAATGATTAGTTAATGACTAATGATGGGTGAGATGACTAATGAACAATCACTTGAGATGAAGAAAGAAAAGACTATATCTTGGGAGGAGTCCAGATATTCCCATAGCAGTTCGAAGACCATACGGTCAGGGGATAGCTATAGGAGGGAATGGTTGCGGTGGCTTGAGCAATGGTTAAGGCCTCATAAGTAGTGGGCGTGCTGATTACCATTTGGCAGCAAGTGCAAATGCAGAAAGGTGAACAGCTATCCAAATGAAAATGAGAGTGTTCCCCAGTTGGGGCTGTTACAAATTCATAAGAAGCTGAAGACTCCTCACCTTCAAGCATATCCGTACAAGGCAGCCCAGTGAGTGCCAACAGATATAAGCTAAGTATGAAGGTGAAAAATCTCATATTGGGGGCAAAGATACATTTTTTTTCAATCTGACAAAATTTTTTTGATTTTGTCGCATTCTATTACATAATTAAAAATAACACATCTGACACATTACCAGCTCCACGCAGACGTGTAGCAACGCACGTCTGCGGGTGCAAAGGTAAATTTTTTTGGTTATCTTGTCAAGATGTTGTACCTTTGCACCCTGAAGTTACTGAGAAAATAGGTATAATCAAATGAAATAAGAGCTATTACTAAATCATTACCTAATCTTCTTGTAATTCCTGTATCTTCTTTATTTAAAATAGATTATAAAAGTAGTTTCAATTTTGGGGCAAACTTTGCAAAGTTAATATGAATATTAAATCTTCACTTTTAAACCTACAAACACGGTGCGAGGTAGCGAAGGACCATAGATGTAATCGGCATCGCGTTCAGCGCCTTTGTCGAAGTCTTTTTGATATTGGTTGAAAAGGTTTTTGATACCGCAACTTACTTCTAAGGGGAAGAAAGTTTGGAATTTAAACTCATAAGCGGTGTTCACGCCTACGTCCCACATTGCAGGAGTGGTCTCCAAACGCGTATCGGCTATATAACCTTTCAAGTGAGTGGTTTTCATACTACCTGTATATACGGTTACAAAGTTGATATCCCAATTAGGGCGTGGTTTATAGGTTGCCATCAGGTTGCCATACACATTAGGCGTGCGGAGAATTTCATCGGTGTAGACGTTTTCTTCGGGATTTTGCACACTATTGTATTTAGAACTTTGGATAGTGGTGGCAAGTTGTACCATAAATTTGGGATTAGGGCTGTACTTCACTTCTATATTTACTCCCTTCACTACGGCACCATCGGAATTGCGTTTCTCACGGATAGGCAATCCGTTTTCTAAACCTGCATCTTCGTAAGTAAAGCGGTCGTGCAAAGCCGTGTAAAACCCTTCTATCATTGCTACAAATTGGTGGTTGTCGTGAGCGTGGTTATACTCAAAAGAAGCGGTAAAGCTATCGGAGGTCTCTTTTTTAAGATCATCGGCGAGTTTTACGCGTCGTGCTTCACCTCCTTGCAATTCGCTGTGTACATCTTCTGAATAGAAGAAAGGCGCTCTAAATCCTCTTGAATACGAACCTCGAGCGATAAAGTTTTCATCGATATTATAAAGCACGCTCGCACGAGGGTTGAGTGCTGTAACACTTTTCTTCATTATATCGGAATTGACATTGTCGAATCGGACACCCCCGAGCACTTTGATTTTGGGAGAGATACGCCAATCGGCTTGAGTGAAGAGACCAAATGTATTCGCTTTTTGGTTTACGGCAAGCACATTAGGATTCTGACGCTTTTCGGCTATCTTGTCGTATTGATATTCGGTGCCCGATGTCCATTGCAAATTGCCGTTGCCCGTAGGCACATAAGCCGTATGCTGTCCGCCGAGTAACCATATATTCTCTTTGGTAACCCCATAGTTACCAGAAGAGGCTACTATATCAGTACCGTCGAAACTGCCGTAATAGTTATCAGCGCGAGTACGTTCGGCACTGGTATAGGCAGTAAACTTATGATTATAGGCAGGTGAGAAATACTCGAAATTAGCATTACCTCCTAACATTTGCGTACGAATACTTTCGGCAAGGTCGGCAAGGTGTTCGGGTTCGTCGAGTTTATTACCTCCGCGACGGTTTTCGTTGCTCACGTTCAGTTCGGCGGTGAGCTTATGACGGTCGGTGAAATCGTTAAAGAGTTTTGCACCAGCATTGAGATTGCGCAAACGAGTGATTTCGGTAAAATCATCGCCATTATCATCATAAGACTGACGTGTGCGTTGCATAGCGTGGAAAGAAATACCGCGCATATAGTTCTCACTCACAAGTGAACCGTTAAAAGAGCTTACCACATCGGCTGATTTACCGCCTATGAGGTTGCCCACAATACTTGCTTGTGCCTCGTTTTTGGTAGGGTTTTTAGTAATCACGTTGATAGTACCGGCAATGGCATTAGAGCCAAAGAGGGCAGAACCACCTCCACGGATTACCTCTATGCGCTCAATCATATTGGCAGGGATTTGGTCTAAGCCATACACACCATTAAGCGAGCCAAAGATAGGACGGCTATCGATGAGAATTTGGGAATAAGCACCCTCCAAACCGTTGATACGCACTTGGGAAGTACCACAGTTCTGACAGTTTACTTCGGTGCGCAAACCCGGTTGGAATACCAGACCTTCCATCAAGGTATGGGCTTTGACGTTTGCCAGTTCACGATTGGTAGTAACACTCACCAGTACAGGAGCATCCTTGCGGTTTTCTTTGGTTTTGGTAGCGGTTACGACTACTTCGTCTATACCGAGTACATCTTCTTTAAGAGCGACATCTTGAGTAAGGGTTTCTTCCTGAGTAATGACCACTTTATCGTTGTAAGGAATGTAGCCTAAGGAGCGAATTTTTAATCGGTATTCACCGGCTGGTAAGGAAATAGAATAATGACCGTTGCGGTCGGTGGTTGTCCATTTTTTTAAAGATTTACTTTCGAGTTGGACAGTTACGGCTTCTAAAGGTTCATTATCCACCGTGATAGTACCTTTGATAGTTCCGTTTTGAGAGAAACATAAAGTACTGAAAGCTATAGCAATAGCTGATAAAAAAGTTTTCATATAATATTAATTTGTTTAGAAAATTTGGTGCGAGCCACTCGGGCAATTTTCTTATTACCTTATTGAGGCAGGCACAATTACTTATTATTTCGGCGCAAAGGTAATTCATTTTTAGATAATGTGAAAATTTTTAAAGAAATATTTTTAGTTTTATTTAAAGTGTTTTATTAGAGTTCCGTAGTTATAAGGTTTTCAAAAGTCGTAGAAATGAAGAGGTACAAACAAAAAAAGCGACTCAAAAAGAGTCGCTTTTTTTTTTTTGTTAACTATTATTTGTTACTTGATACTATGGCAATAGCCTAAAACATAATCCTCTATAAAAATGAAGTGGACTTCGTATTTACCACGCCCTACGAGTATCTCGGTAGAGCTATCGGTAGGGAAGAAATCGCGTACTTTTACATCGTTGAGGGTGAGTTCAGGATTGCCGTGAATTTTGAAGCCTACTTCTTTAGCGCACCACGTCATTGTGAGTTTTTGTATGATACTTTCTAAAGAGAAAGAGGCTGCTCTAAAGTTCCATTGGGTGAACTTATGTGCTATAGCTACTATTTTTTGGCGTTTTTTCTCTATATCTACCCCTACTTTTCTATCGCTGATAATCACTGCTACTTTATTAAAGGAATGACTGATAGAAATTTGTTTTCCATCGCTAAGGAAAGGTTTTCCGTTAGGATCGTAGAACAGAGCAGTAGGTGTATAACCGATATTTTTGAGCAATACGCGTGTAGCAAGGAAGTTCTTTTTGCCTTTCTCATTGTGAATGGCATTCAAACTTTCTTGTTGTTGGGGTGTGAGTACGACCGCTTGCTGCAAATCAGTGAGCCTCTCCTCCACATCCCATAAGTAAAGTTTGGTCTTTACATCAATATCAAATGTTTTAATCAATGGCATTTTTGTTTTCTCTCATCTATTTTATACAAAGGTAGTAAAAAAAACTTCAATATAGACAAGTTCTATTTAGAGAGCAAAATGTCTGTTTTGTAATTTAACATAATAAATATGTTAATGAAAAAAGTTTTGGACTTAATTTTTAATGGTTTATTAGTATTTTGGCTATGGGAATATGTTAAAAACTCTTATTTTAAGTTATCAGAAGTTTAACATTGTAAAAATGAGAGTTTAACAAAAGTTTAACGGTGTAGAGCGCAAAAAAAGTCTTCACGAAAAAGAAAATCGTGAAGACTAAAAAATAAAATATAACTTTTAAAAAATAAAAATGATAGCAAATTCTTATTTATAAAGTACTTTTTTTACAGCTTTTACTACGTCTTCGGCGTTAGGTAAGAACTCTTTGAGCAATTCTGAAGAGAATGGCGCAGGAGTATCGGTGGTAGTAATACGTTGTACAGGAGCATCGAGGTAATCGAAAATGTGTTCTTGTACTTGGTAAGTAATTTCGGAAGAGACACTGCTAAAAGGCCAAGCTTCTTCTAAAATTACTAAGCGGTTTGTTTTTTTCACTGATGTGAAAATGGTATCGAAATCGAGTGGACGCACGGTACGCAAATCGATGATTTCACATTCGATGCCTTCTTTGGCTAAAATATCGGCTGCTTTGTGAGCTTCTTTGATGATTTTACCGAAAGATACAATAGTTACATCGCTACCAGCGCGTTTAATGTCGGCAACACCAAGAGGAATAGTGTATTCTTCTTCAGGTACTTCACCTTTATCACCGTACATTTGCTCAGACTCCATAAAGATTACAGGGTCGTTATCGCGGATAGCCGATTTGAGCAATCCTTTAGCATCATAAGGAGTTGAAGGAACTACTACTTTCAAACCAGGACAGTTAGCGTACCAATTCTCAAAAGCTTGAGAGTGGGTAGCAGCAAGCTGACCAGCAGAAGCGGTAGGACCGCGGAATACGATAGGAATATTAAATTGACCACCTGACATTTGCCGCATTTTAGCGGCATTGTTGATGATTTGGTCAATTGCTACCAACGAAAAGTTAAAGGTCATAAACTCAACGATTGGGCGGTTACCATTCATAGCTGCCCCTACTGAGATACCTGCAAAACCACCTTCGGCGATAGGGGTATCGATTATACGTTTAGGACCAAACTCATCGAGCATTCCTTTAGAGGCTTTGTAAGCACCGTTGTATTCGGCAACCTCTTCACCCATCAAATAAATAGACTCGTCGCGACGCATTTCTTCGCTCATCGCTTCGCAAACGGCTTCTCTAAATTGTATTGTTCTCATTTATATTATATTAAATAAGGTATATAACTAAAATTTTTCAGTTTGAAAGTACAAAAGTAGAAATAATTATTTAATTTCCCAATTTTTTTAAGTGATTATTTTTAGAGAAAATTTTTAAAATGTTGTTTATTAACGGTTTAAGTTTCTAATTTTTTTATACGAAAACTAAAGAATATCGGACTATTTGGAAGTGGCTAACAATCAATAACTAAAATTTGCTAATTTAGCAATTACGTTGTATCTTTGCCGTCTGAACACTTACTATCTAAAGTACTATGGCAAGAGAAATCAAAGCAACGCCCATACTTGAGGGGCAAGATGTAATAGAGTTCTACAAGAAATTAGCAGGGTTTAAAGAGAATTTTAAACGTTTAGGCATTACACGTGAGAGTATTGAGAAAGATGCTGCTAAATTAAGAGCTATTTTCAAGGAAAGTAGAGAAGAAAAATAAATAGAACAATGAATTTAGATAATTTATCTTTTTTAAGAGTTACTAAAGGATTTGTGTTTAAACCCTTTAATTGTGAAGATGATGATTTGAATGAGTTTCTTTTTGAAGAAGCTATTCCTTATCGAAAAGAATTACTCGCTACCACTTTTGTGATTGAAGATGACACCCGAACTTTAGATTATTATAGCTTACTAAATGATAGCTTACAACTTAAAGAGGAAATGTTTTCTTCAAAAAGTCAGTTAAAAAAGTTTTTAAGAGATTTAATACCTTATCCTAAAAGACACTTAAAAAATATTCCTTCTGTAAAAATAGGTCGCTTGGCTGTTGATAAATCTTGTAAAGGAAAAGGATTAGGAAAAATAATGATTCATACTATTATAAGTAATTGCCTTATGTTGAATGACAATCAAGCTTGTAGGCTTATCACTGTTGATGCCTACAAACAAGCTATTCCTTTCTATCAAAGAATGGGTTTTGAATTCCTATCAGATAATGACAAAGAGGACAGTACCCGATTGATGTTTCTTGATTTAGCAGACCTTGAAGAGTAAATAATATTAAAAGAATGAACAATAAAAAGTCATCAAAGATTATTAAAAATAAACCCTATCTTTGCAATACTTAACACCCCTAACATCAGAAATCTAACATACAACATATATGAGAAAAATACAAATGGTTGACCTTCAAGGTCAGTATGAAAGAATTAAAAATGAAGTACAAGCTTCTTTTGAAGAAGTACTCAACACCACCGCTTTTATCAACGGTCCCCAAGTACAAGCCTTCCAAAAAGAATTGGAAAACTATATGGGGGTAAAACACGTAATCCCTTGCGCCAACGGTACTGATGCCCTTCAAATAGCAATGATGGGGCTCGGTCTCAAAGAAGGCGATGAAGTTATCACTGCCGATTTTACCTTCGCTGCAACTGTGGAAGTGATTGCCCTACTGAAACTCACCCCTGTATTGGTAGATGTGTATGACGATACTTTTGACATCAACATCGAGGCTATTGAAAAAGCGATTACTCCCCGCACGAAAGCTATTGTACCCGTGCATTTGTTCGGTCAGCCAGCCAATATGGAAGCTATTATGGCTTTGGCTAAAAAACACAACCTCTTCGTGATTGAGGACAATGCGCAAGCCATTGGTGCCGATTATACTTTTGCTGACGGACACAAACAAAAAGTAGGCACTATCGGTCACGTGGGGGCAACATCTTTCTTCCCTTCTAAGAACCTCGGTTGCTATGGCGATGGAGGAGCTATCTTCACTAACGACGATGACCTCGCTTACACTCTTCGCGGTATCGTAAATCACGGTATGTACGTGCGTTATCACCACGATGTAGTAGGGGTAAACTCTCGCCTCGACTCTTTACAAGCAGCTGTGTTGCGCGCTAAACTCCCTCACCTGAACGATTATAATGCCCGTCGACGTGAAGCCGCTCGCAAATATACAGAAGCGCTGAAAGGCAATCCTCATATCATTACCCCTATAATCGCAAAAGGTAACGACCACGTGTTCCACCAATATACCCTCCGCATTACCAATGGCAAACGCGATGAACTCGCTAAGGTTTTTGGTGAAAACGGAGTGCCTTTTGGTATTTACTACCCTATACCATTGCACGCCCAAAAAGCCTATACCCGCAGCTCTTATAACGAAGCTGATTTTGGCGTTACCAATAAATTAGTACAAGAAGTCATCTCTCTGCCTATGCACACCGAGCTTGACGACGAGCAAATAGCGTTTATCACAGAATTGATAAAGAAAACAGTGTAATTGTAGGTCGTGGTACGACAAGCAGTTATTTGCGTCACACACTTTGCCAAAGTTCTTAACACCTACCCGTGCTACGGTCTTTGGCAAAGTTGAAGAATATAACAGAAAAGTAATCTTTTTATGGAAATCACTAATATCAACCAGTTAGACCCTCTATATGGAGTGTACTCGTATGCCGATTATCTATTGTGGAAATTTAAAGAGCGCGTAGAACTTTTTAAAGGAAAACTCTTCAAAATGTCTGCGCCTTCAGCGGTACATCAAGAAATATCAATGAAATTAGCAGGAGAACTCTATCAGTTTCTTAAAGGAAAAGACTGCAAAGTGTTTCACGCTCCTTTTGATGTGCGTTTGCTCAAAGAAGCACAAGAAGATAAAGATATTTATACGGTTGTGCAACCCGATATTTGTGTAGTATGTGACCCTGAAAAGATAGACAAACGCGGTTGTGAAGGTGCCCCCGATTTGGTGATTGAAATCCTTTCACCTGGCAACTCTAAAAAGGAAATGAAGTTCAAATATGCCCTTTATGAGGAAGCTAAAGTACCAGAATATTGGATTATTGACCCCGATCACCAAAATATTTTAGTTTATATACTGAAAGGTGATAAGTACCAAAATCCTATCAATGTAGTAGATGATTATATCCCTTCAGAGAAATTTCCTACTCTTAAACTACATACTAACGATATTTTTTAAACAACAACCTTATGGCAAAGACGGTATTGCAAATAGCTATTGATGAGGAAGACTTACCTATTTTTGAATCTCTTTTTGAAAAGTTTGAGGTAGAGAGTTCTGTTATAGAAGAAAAGACTAAACCTCTTTTTACGATTGCTGTAGAAGATATACAATCTGTTGCTTTAGAGCGATTAGGCAGAACACTCAGCGATGATGAATTACTCACAGCTAAAAAGGGGTTAGAATGGGGATTGCTTACAGATATTGATGCTGTTTATAGTGCTATTTTTGATGAAGTGATAGAAAATAAATAAGTTTTGCAAAGTCTAAGAACATTTTTATGGAAGCAAAATTGAATCAACTCAATGATAAACAATTAGAAGCTGTAGTAAGTGAAAGTAAACGCTTATTAGTACTCGCTGGAGCTGGCTCTGGAAAAACCAAAACTCTTTTAGAAAAATTATCCTATCTAATGAATATTAAAAGAGTAAAACCTGCTAACATCTTAGTGATTACTTTTACCAAAAATGCTACTAATGAAATGATTGACAGACTCATTTTTTCAAGTGAAGAAGGAGGCTTGTATCAATCTTTTATGAATAATACTAAGATTAGTGATGCCGAAAAAAATACCTATCGAGATAATTTTGTGAAAGCAAATAAAAGACTGTCCAACCTTTCTATAAGTACTTTTCACAGTTTCTGTTATAAGGTACTTCGCAAATATGGTGTAAGTGAGTTCGATAACCAATTTAAAGTTTTAAACGATAGTAAAAAAAGTAAAGGTGAAGATGATTTTGTTTATGAAAATACTCCTGAAACCGACTTTGAAATCGCAAGCAAAATTCTCAAAGAAAATTCTAACAATAGAGAATACTTATTAGACTTAAAACGCTATATCCTTGATTATTTTGTAGATAACGGCTATTTTCATTCCCATAAAAAAGAAGAGGGGTTTCACGAAGAACAAAAGTATTATACTTCACTCAACGGAACAAAAGTGCGGTCTAAATCTGAACGTTATATAGCCGATTGGCTCTATAGACACAATATAGATTTTGCATACGAACCGTATCTCAACTGTAAAGATTTCTATTTTCACCCTGATTTCTATATCCCGCAAGCCGATATTTACTTAGAGCACATCAGCAATATGAGTGCTGCTGTTAAAGAAAAAGATGAACAGTACAAAAAGGCTAACAAAACTCTTTTTAAAACATACGAAGAGGTTGAAGCTAAAGATACTACACTATTCAATTCGGCTTTAGATAAGATTGTTAAAAATAGATTACCTGCCAATTATCACAGTGATGTCGCTTTGAGTTTTGAAGAGGAATTCAATGCTTATCACAAAGAATTAAACGATTTTATCACTCAGTCCTTACGGGTAATTAAGATGATTAAAGCTGAAAATCTATCACCCGAAGAAGTGTTAGTTAAAGCTCTCACCGACCCACATCAGCGTATCAGAGATTTTTATAATTTGGTGATTCCGCTAATGGAAAAATATCAGGATTATTGTGTGAACAAATCATATCTCGATTTTGAAGATATGATTATTAAAACCATTGATTTGTTCAACCACCGACCCGAAATAGCTGAACAACATCAACAGATGTATAAATATATTTTGGTAGATGAATTTCAAGATGTAAACAACCTACAAGTAGAATTACTGAAAAAACTCTTAACTACCGATAATCAACTTTTTTGCGTAGGTGATGATTGGCAAAGTATCTATGCGTTCAGAGGGTCTAATGTAGATTATATCATCAACTTTGAAAAGTATTTCCCTAATGCCGAAGTAATTAAACTCAATCAGAATTACAGAAGCACTGAACATATTGTTGGAGCCAGCAATGAAGTGATAAAACACAATAAATTCAAAGTAGAAAAAGAAATTTTTGCAAATAAAAAATCGGAAACAAAAGTAAATATTTTTGCAGGTAGCAATGAAGATGAAAATATTGATTTTGTAGTGAGTGAAGTTAAAAAGCTTCTCAATAAGGGTTACAGAAAGGAAGATATACTATTTCTATATAGGCGTAGCAAAATGTTTAGCAATTACTTGAGCCGATTTAAAACCCAACGCGTTTTTGTACAGGCTAAAACGATGCACTCAGCAAAAGGATTAGAAGCCAAAGCTGTTTTTATCATAGGGCTCACTCAGGGTAAAGGAGGATTCCCTGATATTTGGTTAGAGGACAGAATTTTCCAAGTTGTAAAACCCACTCAACACGATTTGCTAATGGAAGAAGAAAGACGTCTTTTCTATGTAGCTATTACAAGAGCTAAAGACCAACTATACCTAATAACCGAAAAGAATAACGAATCGATGTTTTTAGAAGAAATTCCTGATAACTTTGTTGCGAAAACTATAATTTAATAAACTGAATAACTAATAACTAAAACAAAAATAATGAGTCAAAAAATTCCTTGGCAAGAACGCCCTGCGGGTTGTACCGATGTAATGTGGCGTTATTCTGAAAACCCTATTATCGGTAGGTATGATATCCCTACCTCTAACAGTATTTTTAACTCGGCTGTTGTGCCTTTTGGCGACGGCTATGCAGGGGTTTTCCGCTGCGACAACAAAGCAGTACAAATGAACATCTTTGCTGGCTTCAGTAAAGATGCTATTCACTGGGAAATCAACCACGAACCTATCGTGATGAAAGGTGGTAATACTGATTTCCTTCATTCTGAGTATAAGTACGACCCTCGCGTAACGTTTATCGAAGACCGCTATTGGGTAACTTGGTGTAATGGCTATTGTGGTCCTACTATCGGGATTGCTTATACTTTTGATTTCAAAGAGTTTTTCCAATGCGAGAATGCCTTTTTGCCTTTCAACCGCAACGGGGTACTCTTCCCTGAGAAAATCAATGGTAAATATGCAATGCTTAGCCGCCCAAGTGATAACGGACATACACCTTTCGGTGATATTTTCATCAGCTATAGTCCTGATATGAAATACTGGGGTGAACACCGCTGCGTGATGAAAGTAACGCCTTTTATAGAGAGCGCTTGGCAATGTACCAAAATAGGAGCAGGAGCTGTGCCTATCAAAACAAAAGACGGATGGCTATTGTTCTATCACGGGGTGATCAACACTTGCAATGGTTTCCGCTACTCTATGGGGGCTGCACTATTAGACCTCAACGATCCAAGCAAGGTAATCGCTCGTACACAGCCTTACCTCTTGGCGCCTGCCACTCTCTACGAAACTACCGGCGATGTGCCTAATGTAGTATTCCCTTGTGCTGCCTTACATTCTATCGAAGAAGACAAAGTAGCAGTGTACTACGGTGCTGCCGATACAGTAGTGGGCGTTGCTTTCGGACGTATTTCCGAAATCGTAAAATTCACTAAAGAAAATTCTTTATAAGTTATCAGGTGTTAGGGGTCAGGGGTCAGGGGTCAAAATCCTACCCTGAAACCTAACACCTATTCCCTGAAACCTGAAACAAAATGCCTTTAGCTTTATTTAATTCTATCACTTCGTGGTTTTTAAAACGCCGCATCGACCAAATACAAGAGTTTGTACTCGACCCTCATAGGGTACAAGAACGCGTGCTTTTAGAACTAATCAGCAATGCCAAAGATACTGAACTCGGCAAGCAATACAACTTCGCCGAAGTAAAAAACTACCAGCAATTTGTGCGTGAAACGCCTCTCACTACCTACGAGAACTTTGAGCCTTATGTTGAAAGAGCTCGGCGCGGTGAACGCAATGTGTTTTGGCATACACCCATCAAGTGGTTTGCTAAGAGCAGCGGGACTACCAATGCCAAAAGCAAATTTATACCCGTGAGTGAGGAGGCTCTGCAATTGTGTCATTATAAATCAGGGAAAGATATGCTTTGCTTATACCTGAACAACAACGAGGACTCGAACCTTTTCAAAGGAAAGAGTTTGCGACTTGGGGGTAGCAAGCAATTATACGAACAAAACGGCACCTATTTTGGCGATTTATCGGCAATTTTAATTGAAAACTTGCCTTTTTGGGCAGAATGGAGTTGTACTCCCAGCAACAAAGTATCACTGATGAGTGAATGGGAGAGCAAACTACAGGCAATTGTAAAAGAAGTAAAAACCGAAAATGTTACCAGCATTGCAGGAGTCCCCTCTTGGATGCTCGTATTGCTGAACCGCATTTTAGAAGATACCCAAAAACAACACCTATTAGAATTGTGGGAAAACTTAGAAGTGTATTTCCACGGTGGAGTGAGTTTCATTCCTTATCGCGAACAATATAAAAATATTATCCCCTCGGATACTTTCCGCTATTACGAAATATACAACGCTTCCGAAGGCTTTTTTGCTATTCAAGACCGCAATAATTCGGACGAGATGCTGCTAATGCTCGACTATGGTATTTTCTATGAATTTATCCCGATGGAGACCTTTGGCACTTCCCAACAAAAAGCTATTCCGCTGAGTGAAGTGGAGATAGGCAAGAACTACGCAATGGTGATTAGCACCAATGCAGGTTTGTGGCGATATATTATAGGTGATACCGTGCGATTTACCTCAGTAGCACCTTATCGCATCAAGATTACGGGGCGCACCAAGCACTTTATCAATGTATTTGGCGAAGAACTTATCGTTGAGAATGCCGAACGCGCTTTAGAAAAAGCCTGCGAACAAACTAATAGTCATTTGATAGATTATACTGTAGCGCCTATCTTTATGCAGGACAAGCTAAAAGGCGGACACGAGTGGGTGATAGAATTTGAGTCGGCTCCAGAGAGTTTAGAGCAATTCACCGAGATATTAGACCTCGAACTCCAGAAACTCAACTCCGATTACGAAGCCAAGCGTTACAACAATATGACCCTCAACAAGCCCAAAGTACACAGCGCACGCGCGGGACTTTTCCACGATTGGCTCAAGCATAAAGACAAACTCGGCGGGCAAAACAAAGTCCCCCGACTTTCTAACAGTAGAGAATACGTAGAAGAATTGCTAAAATTGCGTGATTTATGATAAATCACGCAATTTTTGCTTCGGGCTTCTACCGAATTTCTTCTTAAAGGCAGTAGAGAAATGCGATACATACTCATAGCCACAAGCAAATGCTATCTCACTGATATTCTTATCACTGTGGAGAAGTAGTTGCTGTGCTAACTCCATTTTATAATCGTATAAATAGCCGAAAACAGTAGTGCCAAATACTTCTTTAAAACCGTAGCATAATTTCTTTTCATTAGTACCTACAGCACGCGCTAACTCAGTTATAGTGGGTGTAGTGTTTAACTGAGCCGTAAGCAGATCGCGCACTTCGTACATCTTCTGTATATCGGTTGGGGTTTTACAATATTGGTGAGGTTGCGACTGTTGTTGCTCGTATTGTTGGAGTTGTAAAAGGAGAAGTTCCTGCACTTTCAGGTCGGTATAGGGGCCGGCAGCCTTGCCCAAGAGGGTTGCGTGTTGCAACTGACAAAGTGCTGTTTGTATCGCAAAGGTGGTAGGCAGGGAGTGGTCGGGGGATAGGATAAAATTACCCCCACGCTCATAGCGCTCATACCACGCCATAAAGATTTCGGGGTATTGAACAGCCATTTGCGCAAAATTTTCGGCACTAATCGCTACAGTAATCACCTCTATAGTATCATCTCTGTGCAAAAAGTCTTTCCCTAAACACTCTTCACACCCAAAAAATATATTATGTGTTCCTGCTTTGGCGGTAGCAATACGCTTGTCAATCTCTATTTGTATACCTTTATGGGTTTGGGTAACAAAATAAAGGCGCAGTGAGGGAATATCCATATACCCTTGAAAAGCAGTATCTTCTTTCATTTGTGCTTGCCAACGGTAATAGGTGTGATCGCCTAAGATCTGTTGCTCTAACTGGAATTCAGCTATTTGCTCACTTACTCCTCCATAGTACATTTGTATCTCTTCTTCATTAGTTACCAATGGTAATGTTACTTCATTTATCATAGCTATTCAGATATAAAACTTTGCTAAGGATATTAAACAATTGTCTTCTTTTTTACTGTACTTTTGCCTCCTGAAATTCATTTGTTTAGAACAAAAGTAAATAATATATTTCAAACTACCAAATTTTTAGGGGTCAGGTGTCAGGTATCAGGTATCAGGAGATAAGGGTTAGATACTGATAGTTAATGATTTAATGGATAAAAACCAATATTTATGTTATACAAAACTTTTCTTTTATTACTGCTCACTACTTCTTCTTTATGGGCTCAAAATACTGCTGAACTTTCGGGTAAAATTACCGATAAAGCCACCCAAAAACCACTCATAGGCGCCGATATCTACCTCAAAGAATTGAAGAAAGGCACTAATGCCGATGCACAAGGCAACTATTATCTAAAAGGCGTCCCCGAAGGCAATTACACTGTAATAGGTAGCTATCTCGGTTACCAAACGTTTAGCAAAAAAATCTATCTAAAAGGACAAGAGCGCTTGGATATCAGCCTTAAAGAACAAGCCGAGGAAATAAGCGGGGTAACCGTTTCGGGCAAGAGCATCGCTCACCAAAAGAAAGAAGAGAGTATGCCTGTAACGGTGATTGATATGAGCAATATGCGGGGCACAGTGAGCAATGTGCAGGACATTCTCGCCAAAACCGTGGGGGTAACCTTGCGCACCTCTGGAGGTGTGGGGAGCAGTTCACGCATTTCAGTACGTGGTTTGGAAGGCAAGCGCATTGGCTTTTTTATCGATGAATTGCCAATGAGCGAACAAACCGACTATTTAGATATCAACGATATTCCTATTGATATGATAGACCGCATCGAGATTTACAAAGGCGTGGTACCTGCCCGCTTTGGAGGTTCGTCTTTGGGTGGGGCTATCAATATTGTAATTCGCGAATACCCCGATAAATATGCCGACCTCAGCTATGGTTACGAGAGCTTCAACACTCACAAGGCGCAAGGGGTCTTCAAACGCAACCTTAAAGCACGCGGACTCGTTTTTGGTATCGGTGGGGGCTATACCACTTCCGATAATAACTATACTTTCGATTCGCCCTATCGCGAGGGTTTGCGCATCACCCGTAATCACGATAAATACCACAAATACATCGTTGGGGGGAGCTTTAAAGCTAAAAAATGGTGGTTTGACGAGGTGGAGTTAGAGCCCGTAGTGGTAAAGACTTACAAAGAAGTACAAGGTATAGAGTACGATATTCGCGAAGCCTATAGTGAGAGCCTTATGGCGGGCTTGGCTAACAAACTCAACAAAGATAATTTCCTTACCGAAGGGCTCAACTTTGATATGTTCAACGGATTGGTACTCACCAAAATGAACTTTATCGATAAAGCTACCCGCCGCTATGAATGGGACGGCACCTCCTACCCTACCCCATCGCGTTACGGAGGCGAGGTAGGCTACAACTTCCCTTCAGATTCCGATGACCAAAAACTATCGTTTATCAATAAAACCAACTTGGAGTATATCATCAATGAGCGTCATTCGTTCAACTTCAACAGTGTATTTTCCATAGCCAAAGGAACGCCAAAGGACGAGCTCAAAACTCTCAGCTTAGGCAAGCAAGTGAATTTCGATTCGCGTATGCACAGCTGGGTGAGCGGACTTACTTACGACTTGCGGTCACTTAACGATGTATTTCTCAACTCGCTTACTGTACGCTACTACCAATACACTATGCACACTCAAATGGCACCATTATTTGTGCCTGGTAAGTACGATGTTGATTTAGAAAAGAACAATTGGGGGGTGAACAACTCTATGCGCTACCGCTTTTTGCCTTCGCTAATGGGAAAACTCTCAGCAGGTTATGAAGTGCGTATCCCCTCAGAAAGTGAGCTTTTGGGCGACGGTATCGGTGTAGTGCCCAGTGCCGACCTCCTACCCGAACGCAATGCCAGTGCAAACCTCGGTTTATTGTTCGACCTCACGGGCAAACACCCTACCAATGCACAAATAGAAATGAACTTCTTCTATATGTATTTGCAGGATATGATACGCTACACCGCCGGACTTATAGGCGCACAATATCAGAATTTTGGCGAGATGCGCACCCTTGGGGTAGAGTTTGAAGCTAAAGCCGATGTACTCCCCTCGCTCTATGCCTACGTGAATACTACTTACCAAGACTTGCGCGACACCCGCGACTACGAGCCCGCCAGTACCGTGCCCAACCCCACTAAAAACAAGCGTATGCCTAACATCCCTTACCTAATGGCAAACGCCGGAATGGAATTTCACCGCGAAAACCTCTTTGGAGGTAGCGGTCAGAACACACGCCTTTTTGCCGATGTGGCTTTTGTAGAAGAATATTTCTATGATTTTGAATTGACCCAATTACAAAAACGCCGCATCCCACGAAGCACCACTATTGATATAGGCTTTGAACACAGCTTTTTGAATAACAAACTCTTTATATCGGGCAAATTGCGCAATGTAACGAACGAAAAGACCTTGTCGGAATTTAATCGTCCACTCCCTGGTATTAATGGGGGAGTGAAGATTAGAATGATATTTTAGATTATGAATAAAATCCCTGAAACAATGCTCATAACCCTATGGGCAAAAGCAACCGAACTAAAACAGCGCAATCCTTTGTTGCGCGATGAAAAAGCTGCTGAGATTATCAGCAAAATAGACTATGATTTCAGCAAGTTTAAGAAAGCTAAATTCTCTCAAGCAGGGGTATGCGTGCGCGCGAGCCTGATTGATGAAGAGACTCGCAAATTTATCGCTGCTCACCCCGATGCGGTAGTCATACAACTCGGTGCAGGACTCGATGCCCGTTACGAGCGTTTGGGGTGCCCAAAAGTAACCCATTGGTACGACCTCGACCTACCTGAAGTGATGCAATTACGCCGTCAGTTTTTTGAAGAGACGGAACAGAGGAGTTTTTTGGAAATGTCGCTTTTTGATAGAGAATGGATACCTATTGTAAAAGCACATCACAAACCCTTGCTCATTATCGTGGAGGGAGTGCTGATGTATTTCAGCCAGAGAGAAGTAAAAGATTTTATGATCAATCTCTGTGATGAAATAGACGAAGCTACCTTTTTGTTTGATATGCTCGCCTACGCCTTAGTAGGGCACGCCAAAAAACACGATACACTCGGCGCGATGGACAAAGACCAGCGTCCTGAATTTAAGTGGAGTGAAAAAGAAAGTGCTGTAATGGAAAGTTGGCATCCCAAAATCCATTTGGCTAAAGAGTACTATATGAGTGAGTATGACCAAGGTCGTTATCCTTTTATATTCAGAATGCTTTATAAAATTCCTTATTTTTATAAACGATTCAACCAGAGGGTTGTTAATTTGTCAATTTGCCAATGAGGTACGAGCCGTACAGGCAATTTGGTGCGAGCCGCACGGGCAATTTGTCGCAAACTTAAGACTAACAAAACTATGATAGAAAATCTCAAATATATTACAACTTTTCATCCTAAGCAGATTCTCAAAAGTGTGTTGTGGGAAATTGTACACAGCGGTTTTATCACAGCACCGTCGGGTATTTTGCTCATTATTGTATGGGAACTTTTCAAAGAACAACCTAACACTTCTCTCATCTGGTTGATGGTAGGGCTGATGTGCCTCTTGCTCTGTTTGCAGTTCTTTGTCGCCTCGCGCACTTTGGTCTCTTCTAATCTCTACGTATACGACATTGCTAAAGAATTGCGTATAAAGTTGGGCAATCACTTGCAAAAGCTCTCTTTGGGGTTCTTCAAAAAGCGTGACCCTGGAGAGATTGGCTCAGTAATTATGCAAGATGTTGCCTCATTCGAACATATTTTTAGTCACAGTTTTGGCAATCTGGCGGCTGCCCTTTTTGGTACCGTAATGCTATCGAGCTTCTTGTTTTATTGCGATTGGCGACTCACCCTCTGTTTATTAGCTGCCTTACCACTTATCATTCCTTTTTTAAAGCTCGGCACTTTCATCGTCGATAAATGGGGGTTGAGCAGAGCACAAGTGAAAGCCCGCAACGAGGTGTCGGCTAAGTTCTTAGAATATGTACAAGGCATCCGACATTTAAAATCCTATGGACTTACGGGCGACAATTATAGCACTCTCGAAAAAGCCTACGCCGACCTCCGCCAAAAGAGCATCCGTTTAGAGGCCATCCCAGGTCCTACGGTTACACTTTCGTTTATAGTGCTCGAAATTGCTTTTATACTGATGCTCGCCTTGGGCTTGTACTACCTCACACACGGAGAGATTACTGTACCTATACTAATGGTATTCCTCATTTTGGGGTATAATCTCTATAGTCCTATCAAAGTAGTATTGGTGGACTACTTGATGATTCGCTATATGAACGAGAGCCTCAGTAGGGTGATTGAAGTATTGCAAGAACCTACTATGGAAACTGATAAAAACGAGTTCCCTACCCATTTCGATATTGCTTTCCACGATGTGAGTTTCGCTTATCTACCGGATAAAACGACTCTCAGTCATCTGAATTTCACAGTGCCTGAGCACAATATGGTAGCTTTGGTAGGGCATTCAGGTTCGGGTAAAACCACTATTGCCTCACTCATCGCCCGCTTTTGGGATGTAACCAAAGGCAGTATCACCATCGGCGGAGTAGATATACGCCATATTCCGCAAGAACGTTTCTACGGACTTATCAGCGAGGTTTTTCAAGAGGTATACCTCTTTGATGATACTATTTACAACAACATCAAAATAGGCAATCCACACGCTACCGAAGCTGAGGTTATAGCCGCTGCCGAGCTTGCCCAAGTACTGTCGTTTGCGTGGGAACTGCCTCAAGGAATGCACACCCCCGTCGGTGAAGGGGGCAACCGACTCTCAGGAGGTGAGAAACAACGCATCAGTATTGCTCGTGCCTTGCTGAAAAACGCGCCCATCATCTTATTAGACGAAGCCACCGCCAGCCTCGACCCCGAAAACGAAATTTTTATTCAGCAGGCTATTCAAGAGCTTGTAAAAGATAAAACCGTGGTGGTGATTGCCCACAAGCTATCCACTATCAAAAATGCTGATAAGATACTCGTGTTAGAAAATGGCAAAATCGCCGAAGCTGGTACGCATAGCGAACTCTTAGCACAAAAAGGTATTTACCAGCGCCTTTGGACACTCCAACAGCAATCTGGAGGATGGAAATTGCCAAATTAGCAAATATGAAAATTAGCTTATTATGAAACGATTACTCCAAATAGCAGGACAACGCAAGACTTTACTCTTAGCCTCTTGCACCTTAGCCGTCATACACAGCGTGCTGAGCCTTGTACCTTATGCCTTAGTGTTTTACATTATTAAAGAACTCACCCAATCACAACCTAATTTCACCACTATCCAACAGTATGTGGTATATGCTATAGTGATGGTAATAGTGAGTATGGTAGCCTTTTTGCTTTCGGGTATTCTCTCGCATATCGCCGCTTTCAATATTCTCTATGGCTTGCGCAAAACTATTACTGAGAAAGTAGGCATCTTGCCTATGGGTTATCTTTCACACCGCAATTCGGGAGCTTTCAAGAAAATAATTTCAGACGATGTAGAACGTATCGAAACCTTTGTAGCTCACCAAATCCCCGATTTTGTAAAAGCCGTTGCCTTGCCTCTGCTCACCTTGGGCTATCTGTTTAGTGAAGACTGGCGGTTAGCACTCATCAGCTGTTTGCCGCTACTCGTATTGGTGGTGATAATGCCCCTGATGTTTGGCAGTAAAAACCAAAATCTCACCCAAAAATACCACCATTCACTCGAAGAGATGAGTGCAGGCATTGTGGAATATGTACGTGCTATGCCGGTGATGAAAATCTTCCAGCAATCAGCTGAAACTTTTGATAAGTACGGCAAAAAAGTGCTCACCTTTCATCGTTTTGTAAGCGACTGGATACGCCATAGTTCACCCCCTTTTGCTATCTTTATGAGCTTTGCCAGCAATGCGATGTTGCCCGTTTTAGCATTGGGTTTATACCTCTATTTTCACAATGGGCTCACCCTCGCCACCCTGCTCTTCTTCCTAATTCTGGGCACGGGTTATATGCGCCCCGTGTTTGCGATGAGCAATATGGCAATGCAACTACAACTCATCGAGCAAGGCGTACAGCAAATAGACAAAATACTCGAAGCTCCCGTCCTACCCGAAACACACACTCCACAAGAGCCCTCTCATTACGATATTCGTTTCGATAAAGTATCGTTTGCCTACGACGGCGAACATTACGTACTCAACGACATCAACTTTATTGCCAAAGAAGGCTCTATTACTGCTTTGGTAGGTCCTTCAGGTGCTGGCAAGAGCACGGTGGGGCAATTGTTGTCGCGTTTTTGGGATGTACAAGAAGGAAACATCAGCATTGGTGGAGTAGATATTCGTCAGTTATCTACTGAAAAGCTGATGCAGATGGTCTCTTTTGTATTTCAAGACAGCTTTATGTTTGCTCAAACAATGTACGAGAATATCCGTATGGGGATGAACAAAACCAAAGAAGAAGTGATTGCTGCTGCCCAAGCCGCTCAAATACACGACTTTATTATGAGCTTGCCCAAGGGCTACGACACTCTTTTCGGGCAACAAGGAGTACACCTCAGCGGAGGTGAACAACAGCGTTTTCAGTTGGCACGTGCTATCTTGAAAAATGCTCCTATTCTCGTTTTAGACGAAGCCACCGCCTTTGCCGACCCCGAGAACGAATACAAAATACAACAGGCATTTAGTGAGCTTATCAAGGGAAAAACCGTGCTTGTTATCGCTCACCGCCTTTCCACCATCACCACTGCCGACCAGATTATCGTTTTTGAAAAAGGTGAAATCAACGCCATAGGTACTCATAACGAGCTCTTGCAAAGTAGTGAACTCTACCAACGAATGTGGAACGCCCACAACAGAGCTAAAGAATGGAATATCTAACTAATAAATTAACCTATAAATATACATTACAATGAAAAAAGTAATCTTAACCCTCAGCAGCCTCGCTCTGCTCATTGTGTCTTGCAAAAAAGACGACAACAACAAACCTGCTCCTTCTAATGAAGGCGGTGGAAAGTATTTGGTGAAAACTACCTTTAAAAACCCCGACGGTAAAAGTGGTAGTTCTTACTTACAACTTACTAATGACCTCAATACCACTACTGTTTTAAACAACAAACAAGCTATACAAGTACCCTATATGTCGAGTGTAATGATATATGGCAATGAGGTATATTCATTAGATGCTATTGATGGTAGTTATGGTGTGAGAAAATTTATTTACAACCCTACTACCCAAAAACTTACCGAAAGTAAAAAATTCGATACCCCTGCACACTCTATGCCCTGCAACTTGATAAAGGTGAGCGATACCAAAGCCTATTTGCCTTTATACAACGTACCAAAGGTATTGATTATCAACCCACAAACAATGCAGAAAACAGGTGAAATAGACATTCAAAGGTACGCCCACAGCGACAGCAGTCCGGATGCAGGCTACGGAATAATACGCGATGGGTATTTCTACCTACCCCTATTGCAATTAGGACCTGATTATGCTCCTTTTGCCGACCATCTCCAAAGTGATGTACTCATCATCAATGTACAAACTGATAAGGTAGAAAAGGTAATATCAGAAACCACTACTCACTTGGCTATGCCTTCTCAACCCTCATATAAAACTTGTATTTTCGCCACCGAAAACAAAGATATATATATAATGTGTGCTGGTTATTTCGGGTTCAATCCCGCAAATACCCATTCAGGGTTTGTGTGCATACCTCAAAGTACTACTGTATCGGCTACCGAGTTTGATAGCAGTAAGAGTTGGGATATATCCAACACTACTATTGAAGGTACTACCTATAAACCTGCAACTATCTATAGTGTGGAATACTTAGGTAATGGCAAAGCAGTAGGTTTTGTAGGTGCTGCTGAACTGAATGTAAAAGACCCTTTCACCGATAAAAATGGAATTGCCGTATTGATAGACCTCAACGCTAAAACTATCAAGAAGATTGATGGTATCCCTTATACCGATAGCCATAGTGTGTTTATCGGTAGAAACAACAACGAAGTGATTTTTGGTGTATCGGGTACAGACAAAAGAGGTTTGTTTAGCTACAACCCTGCTACCGGTATCAGCAAGCAAGTGCTGAATACAGAGGGAGGCGCCGACTTCTTCTACGCATTTTAGTGCGAGCCTCATAGACAATTTATAACGTTGCAAACTTTGGCAAAGTTCTTGGACTTTGCCAAAGTTAATCATAAATTATATATGAAAAAAGGATTTATTTTAGGCTTAATAGCCTCACTTATTACCTTTTCCGGTGATATGTTATTGGGGTACATTCAGGTAGAAAACCCCGAAAAATCACTGATGAACTTTTCACTTACCTTACCCCTATCGCGCATTATGTGGGGAGGATTCTTAGGTGTAATTGGCATCCCTTTGCAATGCATAGGATATTGGCAAATTTACAAGTTGATGAAAGAAGGTAGTAAAACGCTCTCAAAACTTTACAATGTAGGTATCTGGGGGTGGTTAGTAATGGCAGCTTGTGGGGTGCACCTTAATTGTGCTGTGGTGATGCTTATCTACAAACAACTTTACTCCACCGATGCAATCTTAGCCCATAATGTAGCTACTACCTTTTCTAACAATGTATTAGTGCCTTGCTATTACATTTTTATCGTCTTTTTTCTACTGATGAACATCTCACAGTTCATAGCTTTTGTAAGGAAAAAGACTGTTTATCCTCGCATAGCAGCCCTTTTCAATATGTTTATAGGTATTGGCATCATTCATCTTATAGCCTATTTGTCGCCAGATTCGGCTATTAAAAACGGATTGAATGTATCGGCTATCAGCTTGGGTAATACCCTGATGTTTATAGGGTTGCTTCTTTTTAAAGGTCAGACAAGTCTAACAACTAATAATAATAACTAAAAACTAATTTTATGTATTCAAAAGTATTTTTAACAGCGTGCTCATTAGCATTGCTATTGGTCTCTTGCAAAAAAGACGACAACAACAATTCAGAATCGGCTATCATTTCTAAAAGTTCAGGAAAATACCTTTTAGAAACTTCAGTGAAGAACCCCGATGGTATGAGCGGTAGTTCGTATATACAGCTCTTTAATACCCTCTCAGGAAGTCTCAACAATAGCCAAGCTGAGCAAGTAGATTTTGGCTCTTCAGTACAAGTAGAAGGCAATGATGTATACCTCTTCGATACTATGAAAGGGGTAGGTGGTATAGTTCGCTGGACGTACGACCCTACTACCCAAAAACTTACCAAAGGAGCTACCCTTCCAGGAATTTCTAACTCAATGGTAGGTCACCTTGAGAAAGTAAGCGCTACCAAAGCCTACGTGCCTATGTATACCCAAGGTGTAGTGTGGATTATCAACCCACAAACAATGCAAAAAACAGGAGAAATCAATCTCGCCCAATACGCTCACGGCGACAGCAGTCCTGAGCCTGCTATGGGTATCCTCCGCGATGGCAAATACTATCTATGCCTCAACCAAATCGACCCTGGAGCAGGTTGGCAGCCTTATGCCAATTATCAGCAGTGTGACGTAGCGATCATCAACCCTCAAACTGATGTAGTAGAAAAAGTAGTCTCCGAAACCACTACCAAACTCACCTTCCCTACCCGCCCAATGGCGCAATGCAAAGGAATGCTCTTTACCAATGAAGCAGGTGATATTTATATCGCTACTGCAGGCTATTTTGGGTATTCTAAGGACAATACCAAATGCGGTTTTCTCTGCATTCCCAAAGGCAGTACTGAGTTTGATAGCAGCAAATCGTGGGACATCTCCACTACCACCATCGCAGGCACTACCTACAAGCCTGCCAGCGTGTATAACTGTCAGTATATAGGCAATGGTAAAGCAGTAGCTTATGTGGGTATAGTAGAACTCGGTGGGTCAAACCCCTACACCGCTAAAAATGCAATGGCTGTACTCATCGACCTCAGTGCTAAAACCATCAGTCAGATAAATGGTATACCTCTAACCGATGGGCATAGTATTTTCATCACCAAACACAATGGCAATATACTTTTCGGGGCTTTCGGCACTGATAAGATAGGACTTTTTGCCTATAACCCTACCACTGGAGCGGTAGAACAAGTACTCACCACCACTGGCAACCCTGCCTTTTTTCACGCATTTTAAATGAAAGAAGAGCCCGTTAGTGAAGTTACTAACGGGCTCTTCTTTTATAAACAAGCATTTTTATGCCTCCTCTTTCAAGGATTGCCAGCTTTGCTTTATTATTTAATATTCGCTTGAAAAGCTGCTTCTGTAATTCTCTTATAAACTTCTACAGTTTTTCTATTCTGCCAATTCTCCAAAGTATTAGTAGTAATAGTAAGTTGGTCGTTAGTTATTTCAAAAGTAGGCAGAGCTCTCTCTTTTCCGTCGTTTATCATAAAACTATTATTCCCTAATAAGGTATATGCCTTAGCTTCTACATTTCCATAACTACATTGCTGATTGTTATAAGTAAAGTTATACTCACGAAGCTTGTCGCGACCAAAAACCAACATCGAACGTTGTGTACATTCGTCTAAGGTAGTCGCTACTCCATTCACTGTTTTAGATACTATTTGCCAATACCCTACCAAAGGATTGTTTTGAGAAGGTTTATATTCCATTTTATTAATTTCCTCCAATTCACTTTGAGTAAGTTTTCTAAATACAGCTACCCCTTCATTATTGTTTTTATCTCTATATTTTAAGGTAAGTTTATTCCCGCTAATAGAAAAAGTATAGATATCTTCTCCTTTTTTTAGTGTGTTACCCGATACAGTATAGTTAGTAGGAGTGTTTTTTTCAAATGTACAGTTACCAGTATTATCGGTATCAAAATCATACGTTTGTTGCTGGGTGCCGTTGTATATTCGCACCTCTTTGCGATCACAAGCAGGTAATGGTATTTCTTTCCCATTAACAGATATAGATTCTAATTGCCACGCTCCAATAAGTGCTTGGGGGTCATTAGTGCTATCATCGTCCTTGCTATTGCAAGACGAAACCATTGTTGCAAGTGCTATAAAAGCACCTAATAAAATTTTTCTCATTGTATTTATGTTTTTAGTTTAAAACACAAAGATAGTAAAAAAAACAACAATACCAATCAAGAGTGAAAAAATAATTTATAACTTACAAATGAACAAATCATCCATTTGCTTAATTGACAAATTATTCTTACTTTTGTGCCCTAACTTAATTATCACTTAATAATGAAGAAATTTTTTATAAGTCTAATAGCAGGTATTGCTTTGGTAAGTTGTAACAAAAACGACGACAATAAAAAAGAAAATCCCCAAGAAAGTAATATCCTCCGTAAAATGACCACAAGAGATGCTGAGGGAAACAGCTCAGTAGCTTTATATACAGTAGAAAATGGAAGACTCACTACCATAACCCATCAAAAATATAGCAAAAACGACACCCCAAATGGTACTCCCGAGGTAAGTACTTTCTACTATGATAGCCATAATCGTATCATCAAAGCTGTAACTACAGGCTCTGAGGGGGGAGCTGACGATAAAACCGATAAATACAGCTATGACGATCAGGGAAACCTCGTTACATACGAAAAAATATTTACTGATAGTCACAGGTCTAAAGAGTTTTACGAATACAGCTATACAGGCAAACAGCTCACGAAAATATTTCAAAAAACCTACATAAAAGGAAGTATAAATGGGGTACCCCACACCAGAATAGATTGTTATGAAGAGACTTTCACTTATAGTAATGGAGGTAATACCATAGTACAACACAATAAAGGTTTTGAAATAGATGCTCAAGGGGCTGTGATAAGTAGAACTATCTACGAAGCTAACACTATTACCTATACACTTTCCAACGGCAATGTTGTAAAAACAGATAATAAAGATTCCGATGGTCGTTTGCATTACGTAGTAGAAAGCACTTACGACACTAAAAACAATCCTTTACAACATTTTGTTAGTATGTTAGCCCTATATCCCGAAGTTTTTAGTGAAAAAGCAAAGAATAATATCACTAAAATGACCACTACCATAAATGATAATGGTAAGACTCAAGTAACTACTGTTCGCTCTGAGTACAACTACAATACATCGGGCTATCCTATCAGTGCCAAAGTGTACACTAAAAATGATAATGAGACAGAAAAAGAATCAACAATAGTATATGAATACTAAGTGCATCAGTTACAAATAAAACAAAAAAGACTGCTAAAAAGCAGTCTTTTTTTATTTTTTACTATTTTGTTTGCCTAAATAATGGTCGAGGGCAACGGTCATCGAGGGGCTTTCGGGTGAAGGCGCTTTGATATCGATGATAAGGCCTGCTTCTTCAGCAGCTTTAAGGGTTGCATCGCCATAAACGGCTATTTTAGTTTTCTTTTGTGAGAAATCGGGGAAACTCTTAAAAAGGGCTTCTATACCTGCAGGTGAAAAGAAAGTGAGTATATCGTACTTATTTTCTTTCAGTGCCGAAATATCACAGTATACTGTGCGGTAAAACACCACACGTTCCCATTTGATTTTGATTTCGTCTAAGGCTGCAAAAGCCTCTGGTTTGGGCACATCCGAGCCTGGGAAGAGAAATTTCTCATCTTTGTATTTTTTGAGGATAGGCAAAAGATCGGCGAACTCTTTTTTACCTACATATATTTTGCGCTTGCGATAGGTGATGTACTTTTGCAGGTAGTAAGCGATGGCTTCCGATTGGCAAAAGTACTTCATTGTAATAGGCACTTTAAAGCGCATTTCTTCAGCTATGCGAAAATAATGGTCTACTGATTTCCGGCTGGTGAGAATAACGGCTGTAAAATTAGTAAGGTCAATCTTCTGCATTCTAATGTCCTTAGCGGTCATCCCTTCTACTTTGATAAAAGGCACAAAATCTACTTTCACATTGTGGTTTTGTATGATTTGTGCATACGGAGAGTTCTCAGCCTTTGGTTCTGGTTGCGAAACTAATATCGATTTTACCTTCATAAATGTTATTTCTTCACACTTCCTAAAAATACCTTGTTCCGTAAACGAGAAAGATATAGGGTGCTATTTCAAGGGTGCAAAGATACAAAATAAAATAGAATAAGTACGGTTTTATTTCTTTTTGATTGGATTTTATGATTTTAAGCCAACTTAATATATTGATAATCAGTAGTATCATCAACAATACTAAAAGAAGCAAAAACAAGTGTTTTTCGCTTGTAAAAGGTAGATAAACACCAAAAAAAAGGACGATTACCATCACAATTGCAGCGTACGACGAGTAGGCTACCCTGCTAAAAATGTAGTCTCTACTAAAATCGGAAAGATTGAAAAGACTGCTTATCCACCGCTGAAGGAGAAGTTTTACAATAAGGAATACAAATATGAAAAGCACTATTTCTAAGAACATAAACTTCTCGGCATAAAGTGTTGTTATTCCATAGTGTTTCAGGCATACGTATACAAAAAGCGCTAAACACAAACATTGTGTGAGGTAGAGTACTACTGTAAAGAGGTGAAGTTTGCGTTCCTTTTTGCCATAGATAATAATGTACTTATTGTTGAACAACAGTCGTTGATAGTCGGTAAAATGTTTAGGATAGAACACGCGCAGGAAGGCTACCAACCCAAAAATGAGCAGGAAGGCAGGGAATATCCAAGTGAGATAGGTGCGATGTATGAGCAGTGCGTCCAAAATTACTAAATGGGTTATTTAATGAGTTCTTCTTTGAGTTCTTCTTTAGGTTGTGTTTCTGTTTTGAGCTCGTTGTTAGAGGGGTTCATCGCTTTGATGAGGCTGTCGCGTTGCAACTGGATTCTCTTTTCTACTTTCTTTACAATGGTATCGTATTCTTTAGGAAAAGAAGCGTAGTACACCATATTTTGTGCCAGCGAAAGACTGTCGATTGCGTATTTTTTGTAGATGAACTGTTGTGGGTTGAACTGCAACGAGTCTAATTTTTGGGCTTGTGAAACTTTCATCGATTCTAATACTGCCAAATCGTAAAGCAAGTTTTCCATTTGTTTTTCGTCTAAAAACTTATCGGGTTTTGGCACGATGTTCTTTTTGCAGGCTGTTACCGTGAGCAGTAAAGCGAATATATAAATAATTTTCTTCATAGTTTGTTTTATTATCTGTTGAAAGTGATGCGTTGCCCCTGAGGGGTAGCTATTACCTTACCATTGTGATACACCTGTTTGCCGTTTACGAAGGTGCTCACTACAGCCGAGTGAAATTGTTGTCCTTCCAGCGGACTCCAGCCACATTTATACAGCAGGTTGTTTTTCTGTACTGTCCATTGGGTATCCATATCCACTAACACAAGGTCGGCGAAATAACCTTCACGCAAGAACCCGCGGTCTTTTACCTGAAAAAGAATAGCGGGATTATGACACATTTTTTCTACTATTTTTTTGATAGAAATGCTACCTTTATGAGCTTTCTCGAGCATTGCCACGAGCGAGTGCTGTACCAAAGGTGCCCCTGAGGGGATATTAGTATAGCCTTTGCGTTGTTTTTCTTCCAACGTGTGCGGTGCGTGATCAGTAGCAATCACATCCAGACGGTCGTCCAAGAGGGCTTGCCACAGCGCAGTGCGGTCATCAGCCGTTTTTACCGCCGGATTCCATTTGATGAAAGCCCCGCGAGTAGTATAATCATCTTCCGAAAACCACAAATGATGCACGCATACCTCAGCGGTGATTTTCTTATCTTTTAGCGGAATATCATTGCGGAAGAGGTCGGTTTCGGCAGCCGTAGAGAGGTGGAACACGTGCAGGCGTGCGGCGGTTTTTTCAGCCAAATCAATGGCGCGTGAAGAGGATAGATAGCAGGCTTCAGCACTTCGGATATGAGGGTGCAGGTCTATAGGGATATCCTCGCCATACAAGGCTTGATAGTGGGCTAAATTCTTGCGAATAGTCGCTTCATCTTCACAATGAGCGGCAATTACTAAATCTACATTATTAAAAATAGCTTCTATGGTTTTCTCGTTGTCTACGAGCATATTCCCCGTAGATGAGCCTAAGAAGAGCTTCACCCCTGCACAAGCGTTTTTATCTAAGCGTTTCAGTTCTTCGAGGTTGTCGTTTGTACCCCCCAAGAAAAAAGAATAGTTAGCATAAGAGGATTGTTTGGCAATCGCAAATTTCTCTTCCAAAAGCGGAATCGTTACGGTTTGAGGTACGGTGTTAGGTTGCTCAAAAAAGGTAGTTACACCGCCGGCTACCGCAGCTCGACTTTCGGTAGCGATAGTAGCTTTATGAGTAAGCCCAGGTTCGCGGAAGTGCACTTGGTCGTCAATCACCCCAGGGAGGAGGTATTTACCTTCGGCTTCTATCACCTCATAATTCCCTTTAGGAGTAATGTGGGTACCTATTTGGGCAATGCGCTCTCCCTCAATCAAGAGGTCGCCTTGAAAGAGGGTGTTTTCGTTTACAATAATGGCATTTTTGATTAATGTCTTCATCTCATTAATAATTTATTTGATACCTATCCCCTATTTCCTATCTTCTATCCCCTGAACACAAGGTGTTTATATACTCCACCTGCGAGTTCTTGATGATTTACATATTCAAACCCTAAACGGGAGTAAAGGCGTTCGGCTTGTGGATTTTGCACATCCACGAGTAAGCCTATGGGCTGAGTAGCCACCTTTTTGAGGTGCGTGATAAGTTTGGAGCCTATACCTTTGCCTTGAGCTGTGGGCAATACGCTGAGGGTATCTATATAAAGTTCACCTTCATTGGTCTCATCTTCGAGCACAATATCTATACCATAGCTACTGCGAATGAGTGCCAACACAGGAGCGCGCAAGCGGTGCAAATGCGCTCCATCATAAGCAATCACCGACCCTATTACTGCGCCCTCTTCTTCATATACCCAAGCATTTTTATAGGAATATTGATTATCTTCTTGTTCAAAGAGCTTTTGTAGTAGGGCAATAGCCTCTTCTTTATGGTCTTTGCCTATCATTTTATACACGATTTCCTCCATTGCTTGAAACATTAAGGGGGCGACAGCAGAGGCATCGGTGGGGGTTGCGGGTCGTATCATCCGTTTAGAAATATAAGTTTTTGAATTAAGTTTTCTCCCAAGCGCTCGTTGAGGTTCTCAATAATTTTGGTTTTGCCATAACTCAATTCGTTGCTAAGTGCAGGGGAGCTCAAGTGCACATATAGGGTGTTGCCTTTGAGCTCTACCGAGGTAGTATAGCGCGCTATTGCAGAGCCCATCAGTTCATTCCAAAGGGTTGGCAACGAGGCTTTTTGCAAACCGTAATTGAGGTGGTTTTGCTTTACAATAAGCTTGATAACCTCCGAGAGGGTGTGAGTATTTCCGTCCATAATTTTAATTCTTTAATTACTTATTTTGGTTGTTTTTCTTCCATTAGTCAAACATCAATTTTTTCATTTCTTCCCTATTCATTTGTATTTTTTCACCAGCTCTTGCACGATCTATTTTAGCAAAAAAAGCCTCCTTAGTCATCAAAGTTTCGTCCTTTTCTTCTTTAATAACCTTGGTTGTAGCTTTCAAACTGTTTAAAATTCTTTCGATAAATGGAAAGTCTACAGCTTGTATTTCTGATTGGAATGTAATTGTGGTTGCTCCCATAGTTTCAATATTTTTTGCAAATGTACAAATTAATTATCAATTATCAATTATTTACCTGACCTATTACTTGTTAGCTATCACTAAAGAAAGAGGTTGCCTAAAGTTTAGACAACCTCTTTACAATTATAAAGCCAGCAGTACTCAAAGCTGGATTTTGTTAGTTACATTCTGTTTTAAACTCTGCTCTGGTTCCTTGTTTTCTCCATCCTGCAGGAATATTAGCTAATTGTTCAGCGCTTACTTTTATACATTGTAAGGAATTAGCTCCGTTCAATTGCATATACGTAAGTTTTGTGTTTTTTGAAAGGTCTAAACTCGTTAGAGAATTGTTCTCATTTAGGTATAAACCTTTGAGTTCGGTAAGTTTAGAAATATCTAAAGAAGTGAGTTTGGAATTATTGCAATACATATTAGTAAGACTTGTATTAAGAGTAACACCTTTAAAATCAGAACCTCCACAAGCAAAGGTTTTGATATGCTCATTTTGAGAAATATCAATACTAATAATACCTTTTTCTCCAGAAAATTCCATTTTTGTAAATTTTCCATAAATAGAAACTGTATTAGAGCTACCTATTCCTACAAAAAGGTTTCCTGCTTTTACACTGGGATATAGAACTTCTAACAAAGCCTCACCTTCATCTTTTACACCATTGTTATTCCGGTCAAACCACACCTCAGGAATATCATTCTCTGCAATTGCAACGCTTAACATAAAGGAATCACCTTCAGCCTTGTTAGTAACAAAAGTTACTTTAGGTGTTATGGTAGCAGTTCCTTTTAGCGGAATGGTAACAGTTCCTGCATTGCTTTTAATCACTAAGTTAGCTGTTTTATTTCCATTAGTTTTAGGAGAAAGGGTAACGGTAAATTCGTATTTTTTACCTACTCCTATAGTAATGGGCGAAGCGGAGGTTGTAAACTCATCGGCATTAGCACCTGTGAATTCCACTGATGTAATAGTAACATCGGTTGTACCTGTGTTAGTGATAGTGAAGGTTTTAGAAGTAGTACCATTCACAAAATCGCCTTTAGGGGCAGTTACTTCCACCTTAGGGGTTGGTGGTTGTTGCGGATTGTCGTCATTCTTTTTACAAGAAACGAAAGTAGCGAATGCTAATGAAAATAGCATTACTGAAAAACTGAATCTTTTTTTCATAAAACTGAATTTTAAATTTTATTGGCAAATATACAAAATAATTGCCAATTGACAATGAACAACTTGTTTTTGTTAGTTACAATCTATTTATTTGTCACTTTAGTTATATTTGTAACAACCTATCCTCTTTTTGCGCTTTTTGGCATACTTTTAGTACGTTAGCCCGCATAAGCATTGGTACATTAGAAAATCTTTTGTACTTTTGCGCCCTTATAAAATATAAATTAATAGCACATTATTATGAAAAAAATTGTAGCAATAGCGGCTTTATTAGCCACTACCATCGCCTTTGGTCAGGCTCAGAAAAAGAATGGTTGGGAGCGTGCCAAACTCAATGGAAAAGTAAAAACATATACCCAAACAGGTATCCAAGTTACTGAAGAAGGACAAGAAATTCCTATGAATTCTGAACTTTTTACTCAGTTTGACAAAAAAGGAACTCCCGTGAAAATGTACTCTAAACAAAATGGTATGACCATCAATTTTGTGGATGTGTACGACAAAGAAGGACTTTTGTTAGAATCGGCTTCTCACGATGATTCTAATACTCTCCTTTCTAAAAACGTATATGAATACGACGAGCACGGTAACCTTACCAAACACGATGTTGAAACTCCTGATGGTAATATCTTTATGAGTCGTATCAATGCTTATAACGGTCAAGACCAGTTGATAGAACGCACCGAATGTATGGCTGGATTGTGCGATGAGAAAATCACCTATACCTACCTTCCTAACGGAAAAGTAGCTGAAGAATCTAAATACAGCAAAAAAGAATTATCAAGTAAAACTGTATATACTTACGATGCTAAAGGTAATACCATTGAAAAACAAGTATTTGACAAAGATAATAACCTAAAACAGCGCATTACTTCAGTTTTTGACGACAACAACAACGAAACAGAAGTAAAATACTTTGATAAAGATGGTAATGTTACCAAAACAGAATCGTACACACTTGTGTATGACAAGAAGAAAAACTGGATAAAGAAAACAATGTCGGTTGATGGTAAACCTACGATGATTTTACTTCAGAAGCTAAAATATTATTAATAGATAGCAAAAAAAGCTGCTCTAAAACGGAGCAGCTTTTTTTGTAAATTTCATTTACTTATTTAAGAATGTATTTAAATGATTTTAAGCGAGAATATACTATAAATTCTTTAGAAGAATTGAATGAACTTCTTCTGAAAAGATACACTCATAATGCTAACTACTTCATTTTAACTTTTCAAGATGAAGGGTTTCCACAACTTACAGCTTTTGTAAAAGCAAATGAGGCTGTACTCTATTATTTAGATACTACTGAAAGTTTCATTTCAGAAAGTACTACCAAGACTGATACAACTGCAATATTCTATGAAAATGAATACTCTCAAATTTTCCTACCGAAAGCAAATATACTTCCTATAACTGATTTTTACAAAGCTGCTGAATTATTTTTTATTACCAAAAGTAAACCTATAAATATAACTTGGACAGCATTGTAGGATAATAATTCTAAAAAAATGGCGTATAATCAAAAATAATTGATTATTTTTGCAATCAAAATAGTATCAATATGGAAACAACTACATTAAAAAAAACAATTTCATTAAGAGTAACACCTGTGCTATATGAGCATATAAAACAGATGTCTATGAAAGAGAATAGAAGTATTAACAACTACATAGAAACTGCTCTTTTAAGCTTCTCTAACTTCGATGAACATATACAAACATATTCAGATGAAACAGGAAATAAAATTATTAAAGCCCTTGAAGAACACAAAGCTGGTGAAACAATAAAAATAACTCCTGAAACATTATGGACGATATAGAAAAAGACTATGAAATTGAAATTTCGAAAGAGGCAAAAAAAGAACTTGAACTTATAAAAAAATCAGCAACTTCTACTGTGAAAAGTAAGTTACAACGTATTCTTGAAGAGCTTCAGAAACACCCTACAGAAGGAATAGGAGTAGAGTGGCTAAAAGGGAAAGGAGGTATGGGATATAGTCGAGAACTTAGTAAGAAAGATAGAGTTGTATACATAGTTTTAGAGGAGGAAAAAACTGTAGTTATATCGCAATTTCTCAACCACTATAAAGATAAATAGATTCTTAAAATATGGAAGTTGTATTAAAACAAGAAAAACAAACTGTACAACAACAGTTGTGGGATATTATAGTAGAAGTATCGTGGGGAGAAATATCTGAACAATACTTCAAAAAAAGTAGGTCTTGGTTATCTAAAAAGATGAATGGCAAAGGTTTTAATGGTGGAGAAGGTGGTTTTTCTTCTGATGAAATTGAAACTTTGCGAGGTGCTTTAGTAGATCTATCCGACCGTATTAAACGTGCTGCTTATAACTTACAGTAAATGTATAACATAATTATTTATCTTATAAAAGCAATCCTCCCGCTGATTGCCCTCTTCAATAAAAAAATACGTCTCTTTGTAAGCGGACGTAAAATTGTATGGACAACTCTTAATGAAAAATTAGATAAAAATGCGCGTTATGTGTGGTTACACGCGGCTTCCTTAGGTGAGTTTGAACAAGGATTGCCCGTAGCCAAAGCCCTTAGAGCACAAGGTTACAAAATACTCATTACTTTTTTCTCGCCCTCAGGTTATGAGGTGCGCAAAAACACCCCCGATGCCGATATAGTGGTCTATCTTCCTCTCGATACGCGCGCAAATGCTCGTAAGTTTGTACAACTCGTAAATCCTGTAATGGCTATCTTTGTGAAATACGAGTTTTGGGTGAACTACCTCAATGAACTTAAAAAAGCGCAAGTGCCTACTTATTTGCTCTCCGGTATTTTTAGAAAAAACCAAATTTTCTTTAAGCCTTACGGCAGAATGATGCGAAAAGCGCTGCACTGTTTTACGCATTTCTTTGTACAGAACGACCTTTCTAAAACCCTGCTCAACAGTTTAGGTTTTACCAATGTAACGGTGAGTGGTGACACTCGTTTTGACCGTGTAGCCGAAATAGCCGAGAGAGACAACCATCTCGATTTTATAGAACAATTCAACGGGGATGCTTTGTGCGTGGTATTTGGTAGCTCTTGGCCTGCCGATGAAGAGGTTTATTTGCAGTATCTCAACACTTGCAAAGCTAACGTGAAATTCATTATTGCCCCTCACAATATCCACCCCACTGAGATAGCTGTACTGAGAGATAACAAGCAGAAATTAGACCGCAAAGTTGCCCTTTTCAGTGAGAAAGATACTCTTAATCTCTCTGATTATGAGGTACTCATTCTCGATACTATCGGTATGCTTACCAAGGTATACAGTTATGCCGATATAGCTTATGTAGGTGGAGGTATGGGAACTTCGGGATTACACAATGTGTTAGAACCAGCCGTTTTTGGTATTCCAGTGATTATTGGTAAGAACTATGAAAAATTCAATGAAGCGAAAGAATTAGTCGCTTTAGGAGGGGTATTATCTGTTGATAGTAGAGAAGCATTTGCTGAGGTGATGAATAGCCTTGTAAATTCGGATGAAAGACGACAGATAGTAGGAAATATCAATCGTGATTATATAGCAACAAAAAAAGGCGCTACAAGCACCTTTTTAAAGGGAATATAAAATAATTAAATTCTATTATCATCTATAAATGTTGCTAAATCAAGGAACATTAAACGCGTTGCTTCACCTTCATCTAAGTTTGAAAGAAATTCAAATCCTATTTTTTGATAAAAAGATACTGCTTGTGCATAGGCATCGACTGTAACAAGACGACAAGCTTGGTCTTCATTTAATTCTATGCAATAATTTATGATAGTATCAATTATAATTCTACCTAATCCTTTCCCTTTAAAACTTTTATCAATAGCTAAACGTCCTATTTTTACAGAAGGAATACTTTTTAAATATCGCTTTGGATGAGGTAATATTTTTTTGAATTTATTATATTGGTTTTTAGAAGTAAAAAGTGTTTCCTCTACTCGAAAACTATCACTTAAAAGGCTATAATACCCTAAAGTACGTTCTTTATTTTCTATAAGGAATTGCCTTTTCAAACAAAAATTCATTTAAATCATTGTCCTCACAATCAAAAGGTTTTATATGATAACCTTTTTTAAGTCGAAGAAAATTTAATCCTTGTAAAATATTACTATCTAATTCCATTCTCTACATCATCTTTAAATATTGATTTTAAAAGCATTGCATTTTTTCGAACACTCTCTCTAGTAATACCTTTTTCAGCTAAACTCTGTTTAAAATTAGCCATTTTTTTCCAGAATTCTACAGCTTCTTCACCTCTTAATGTAGGAGTTGGTTTTATTTCTCTTGCCATAATCTTTTCTGTTCATTGTTAATTTGTTGCAAAATTATAAATTATCTTTTGATTAGCAATCTTTCTAAATAAAAACTTTGCCAAAGTGCTATAACATAAAAGCTATAAATACTTTGGCAAAGTATAATTTATAATCTTATTGCTTGTGAGGCTCGTACTACTCAGATTGTGCTTGAATTACAGCAAGCGTAGCCAAATTCACCATTTCATCAACAGTAGAACCGAGTGTAGTAACGTGAATAGGTTTGGTAAGACCTAATATTACGGGGCCTATGGTATCTAAGTGTTGGGTTTCTTTGAGGAGTTTATAACTGATGTTTGCTGCCTCAAGGTTAGGGAAGATGAGCACATTAGCCCCTTTGCCGTTGTTGAGTTTTGAGAACGGATAGTTCTTAGCTATCTTATCGGGATTGAGGGCAAAATCGGCTTGGATTTCTCCATCTACTACTAAATCAGGGTGATGTTTGTGCAAATAAGCTACCGCCTCACGTACTTTGAGACTGCTTTCGGATACTGCCGATCCAAAGTTAGAATACGACAACATCGCTACTGAAGGTTCTAAACCAAACGATTTTACTGCTTTTGCCGTTAGTAAAGCGATGTTAGCTAACTCTTCGGCAGTAGGGTTGATATTGATAGTCGCATCGGATAGGAAAATAGGTCCTTGCTTGCTGAACATAATGCTGGCAGCAGCGATGCGGCGCACTCCTTCTTCTTTTTTAATAATCTCTAAAACAGGGCGAATAGCTTTTGGATAAGCGTGTGAATAACCTGTAATCATCGCATCGGCTTGACCAGTTTCTACGAGCATCGTACCAAAATAGTTGCGTTCACGCATTAGTCGTTCAGCTACTTCATAAGTGATACCACGGCGTTCACGCAATTTCCAATAGTGTTGTACAAACTTCTCACGGCGTGCGCGCTCGGCATCGCTCTTAGGGTCGATTACATCTACACGACCGTTAAATCCTATTTCGTATTTAAGGGCTTTGATGAGTTCTTTATTGCCTAAAAGCACTGGAATACCAATGCCGTCCTCATAGATGCGTTGTGCTGCTTTGAGCACTTCTAATTGGTCGGCTTCAGCGAATACGATGCGTTTAGGAGCGCGTTTGGCACGGTCTTGCAAGAGACGTATTTCTTTGCTTCCTACGCCTATTCTATCCATTAATTCACCTTTGTAGGCTTCCCAATCGGTGATAGGTTTCTGTGCCACTCCCGATGCTATAGCTGCTTTGGCGATAGCAGGGGGTACTTCGTAAATCAAGCGAGGGTCAAACGGTTTAGGAATGATATAGTTGCGACCGAAAGTAAGGTTCTCGCCGCCATATACAAGACTCACTTTTTGAGGTACAGGTTTTTTAGCCAATTCGGCAATGGCGCGTACCGCAGCGAGTTTCATTTCTTCATTGATTTTGGTAGCTCGAACATCTAACGCTCCGCGGAAGATATAAGGGAAACCGAGTACGTTGTTCACTTGGTTAGGGAAGTCGGAACGACCCGTTGCCATAATGATATCTTTACGTGTTTTGATAGCCAAATCATAATCGATTTCAGGGGTAGGGTTTGCCATTGCAAATACAATTGCATCCTTGTTCATAGAGAGCAACATCTCTGGGGTGAGCACATCGCCTTTAGAAAGACCGATGAACACATCAGAGCCTTTTACGGCTTCTTCGAGGGTGTGGAGATTGCGGTCGGTAGCGAACTCAGCTTTTTGTTCGGTGAGATTAGGGGAATCTTTGCGAATTACTCCTTTGCTATCGCACATTACGATATTTTTAGGGTCGGCACCTAAAGCTACATAGAGGCGTGTACAAGAGATAGCAGCAGCACCTGCACCATTTACTACTATTTGTGCTTTGGCGATGTCCTTACCTACGATTTCCAAGGCATTGATGAGGGCAGCAGCCGAAATGATAGCTGTACCGTGCTGGTCGTCGTGCATTACAGGGATATCCAATTCTTCTTTTAGGCGTCGTTCAATTTCAAAAGCTTCAGGAGCTTTGATATCCTCGAGGTTAATACCCCCAAAAGTAGGTGCAATTGCTTTTACGGTTTCTATGAATTTATCTACATCGGTGGCATCTATTTCGATGTCGAACACATCGATACCCGCAAAGATTTTGAAGAGCAAACCTTTACCTTCCATTACAGGTTTAGAGGCATCGGCGCCTATATCGCCTAAGCCAAGAACCGCAGTTCCATTAGAAATTACGGCTACCAGATTGCTTTTGGCTGTATATTTATAGGCGTTACTTTTATCGTCGGCGATAGCCAAGCAAGGTTCGGCTACCCCAGGTGAATAAGCCAACGCGAGATCGTGTTGTGTAGCGTGTTTTTTAGTAGGTACGATAGCGATTTTCCCAGGTTGAGGGAACTCGTGATAGTGTAATGCTTCTTCTTTTTTTCTTTGATCCATTTGTTTTAGGTAAGAGGTAAGAAGTAAGAGGTATTACCTAATTACTTGTTACCTATTATTGTTTATAAGTGCAAAATTATAAAATAATTACGAATTATGAAGTACGAATGACGAAAAATTAGGAATTACCTCATCGGCGGCGCAAAGTACTTGCTCCTCTCCTACCCCTATGACTCTCATTCCAGCGGCTTTAGCAGCTTGTACGCCTGCAGGGGCATCTTCAAACACACAACACTGAGCAGGAGGCAGTTGCAAAAGTTCAGCAGCTTTGAGAAAGACTTCGGGGTTGGGTTTGGCTTGAGTTACCATAGTGCCATCAACAATAGCATCGAACAGCGGCAAAATGCCTGTGCGCTCTAATACTAAACGCGCGTTCTTACTGGCAGAGCCCAAAGCGATTTTCTTTCCTTTGTTTTTCAGCGAATGCAGAAAATCGGCTACACCTACGAGCAGTTCACTGCTATCGATATGGGCGATATACTGCAAATAGAGTTCGTTTTTGCGGAGAGCTAAGGCTTGGAACTCATTTTCAGGCAGTGTTTTACCTGCCCACTGAAGTATTTTGTGCAGAGAGACTTCCCTACCTATGCCTTTGAGTTGCTCGTTATGTGTGGGAGTGAGCTCAAAGCCAAATTCTTGAGCGATAGTTTTCCACGCGAGGTAATGGTACTTGGCGGTATCTACGAGCACGCCATCTAAATCAAAAATATATCCTTCCATTGAAAAGTGAATAGTACAAAGAAAAACCGCTATAAGGGGGACTTATAACGGTTTTCCGAAGTATGTTAGTTTTAAATTTTATTGAATAGGGTAAGGTTTGTAACCATTACTTATTAAACCTCTGAAATAAGATGCTATTTCTGTACCCCAACTACTTGCATAGGTATCAATACTACCTGCAGGAACGTAAAGCACACGTCGACTGCTATTAGTTGCACGGAAAGAAGTACCTACTGCAGGAGGAGTAGTGGCTCTACAAGTTACTTTTACTAAATTTGTTATATCAAAAGCACCTTTTTCTATTTTTTCTACAGAAGCAGGTAAATCGATTTCTGTTAATTTAGTATTTCTAAAAGCACTTTTACCTATTACTTTTACTCTTGTCATTGTAACAGTAGTTAAGTTAACACAACCATGAAAAGCATCTTCATCTATTTCTTCTACATTTTTCAAATCAACGCTTGTAATATCTTTATCTTTAAAAGCTTCTCTTCCTATTTTTTTAGCATCAGCAGGTATATCAACGTGAGGAGGTAATACAGCTCCTGGTTTTACAGTAAGGACACCATCGGCATCTACAATGAAATAGCTAGTAGGTACTGAAGCTTTTACAGTAAAGTTAAGTTTCAATATTTGTCCGTCGCCGTTGATAAGATTCACACTGCCTGTACCTACGCTTTTAGCGGTTACTTTGATACCAGACACTGCTTTACCAATAGGTCGATTTACTCGATCATAAACAGTTTCAAGTGAAAATACAGCTGTTACACTGCCATTAGTAGTCATTTGTACTCTATCAAAACGGCCATTAGTAGTACCATCATCAGTAGTAGTAGTGGTATAAACTCCTTGTAAGTTGATATTGTAAGTACTATTTAAGCTCAACTCGGTAGGGGCGCTTATTGCTTTGAAAGGTATAATTACATAAGCAGGTACTTTAACCTCTTGATTTTTATCTACATCTTTAAAAGTAATTTCGTGGTGCAAACCTTCACCTTTTCCTCTTACTTGGAAGTTGCCTAACTCATCGGCGAAAGCTGTATTTCCTACTGACATAGTATAGTTGCCAGATCCTTCTTTGATACGACTTCTAAGATTGGTTACTTCATTCTTTTTGAGGAAGATAGTACTTGCATCTACTTTAAAGCCATTTTTATTTTCTACGTTTTCTTTAAACACGTGTACATTGAGTACAGCTTTTTGCGAGCGATTACCATTTTTAACTTCTACTGTAGTATCTCCTTCTTTTACTCCTTTTACACTTATGAAGAGGTAGTTACCTGTTCTTCCTGCGATAGCTACTTGAGTATTATTAGATTTAATATCGGTCACTCCAGAACCAGAAGGAACAAAGAGTTTTACTTGAGCTGTTTTATCTACAGCTACTGTTAGATTTGAGTCTGTAAATCTTATGACATTGTCGTCGTCACCTCCACTGTCTTTTTTACAACCAGTGAGTGCAGTTGCAGCTAACGTTGCTGCCATTAATGTTAAAAATGTAGTTTTCATTGCTAAATTTTTTGTATTATTATACTTTCATTTCAATTTCGGGACAAAGGTAGTACTTTTTATAGAAAAATGCAAATCATTGAGAGATAAAGAAGTAAGTTTTTTTGTGATGAATGTAACAAATTATTTTAAATTATTGATAATCAATATTTAATGTATAAAATAAACAAGAGGTAATAGATAAGAGCTGTGATAACTCTATCTATTACCTCATTATTTTGTTATTTAACAAAAGCTATACTTCTTCTTGGTCTTTCAAGTGTTGAATGTATTGAGCTTTTTGGATTTCGGTTCTTCTGCGTACAGATGGTTTGGTGAAATGTTGTCTTTCACGTAGTTCACGTACTACACCAGTGCGGTCGAATTTGCGTTTGTAACGTTTTAAAGCTTTATCGATGCTTTCTCCGTCTTTTAAAGGGATTATTAACATAGTGATTACACCTCCTTTCAATTTTCAGGGCGCAAAAGTACAAAGTAATTTTCTAATTTGCAAATTTGTCAATTAGAAAATTAGTAAATTTTGAAATAGACATCTCTTCATCATCAGATTCAAAAAAGCGATATTCGGGTGAAATACTTTTATAAACTTCCTGTAGCTGAGGTGAATAGGTGAGGGCTTTTCCAAAAGAAAGGGCAATGTTATGAGCGATGCATTCTTCGGCGACTTTTAGATTTTTGCGAAAACCGTGGAGTATCCAGAGCTGTTTGGTTTTAGTGATTTTTCGCAAGTGAAGGACTTCGGAATAGGCTTTTACACAATGGATGATGAGCGGAAGCTCTAAGGTTTCGGCTAAGTAAATGTGTTTTAAAAAGATTTCTTGCTGCAGGGGTAGGGGAGTGGTGATGTTTTTGTCGAGCCCACATTCGCCAATAGCCCAGCAGTTGGGATGTTTTGCCAAAGGTACCAAGGCTTCCCATTGCAGTTTCCAATTCTCTACATACCAAGGATGTATGCCTACCGAGAAGGGTTCGGTAGTATTGGCTGTAAGAGGGTATTGGTTACGAATCACTAAAGTATCAGCTGTGGAATGCTGAGTATGAGAGTGAATGTCTAAGTACATTTTCAGGTGTCAGGGTTTAGAGGGGGCGGCGAAAAGTTGTGTCCAATAGTCGCCACTATGAGCTGCACCTACTTCGGTTACATTGGGGTTCATTATATTAGCGCAATGTCCTGGGCTGCTGAGCCAACTTTTCATCACTTCTTCTTCATTTTGTTGCCCCATAGCTACATTCTCAGCCCAAGTAGTCCACTTGTAGCCTGCTTTACTGAGGCGATTACCAGGGGTTTCACCGTTTTTGCCATAGTGAGTCATTGTATTACGGCGACGCATATCGTCGCTATGGGCTTTAGCTACTTTTTCGAGGGTAGTGTTCCACTTGAGGGGTGGTACTGCCTTGTAGTAGGTATTGCCACAGTTACAACCTTTTTGGCGCTGCTGGTTGATGAGGGCGAGCATCTCGTTAGTGCTCAAGCCCGTGTTGTTATCACTATCCTGTGATTTACTACATTGTAGCGATAGGATTGCTAAGAGTAAAAGGAGTTTTTTCATAAATATAAGTAATAAGTGTTCTGACAGTTTTAATCATTAATAGCTAACTTTTTTATTTTTCTCTGGTAGGTTTGTAGGTAATTGCGTTGGAGTTTCTCAGGGAGGAAAGAACGCTGGATTAGGACTATAACCTTGTCGATTTGAGAGGTGAGTAGGGTTAGGGTTTTGGTGATGAGTTTTTCGGGGAGCCCCACTTCTTTACCCAAGAGCAAAAACTGTTCCCTTATTTTTTGTTGGTTGAAAGGGGAGGGGAGTAGTCCGCTTTTTAGGGCAAAAGGGTGATCGTCTATATGGATGGCTGTATTGAGCAAATCATAAGCGGGAGACAATCTAAAATCGCCTTGTGGAGACTGTATCAGCGAGAAGTTCTTCAGGTGAGCATCGCCATTAGAAAACAAATAGTTAAAAACAATGAGAGTAAACAGTTTAAGACTTTCTACTTGCCACGCAGCTACATTTTTTTTCAATATATTGAACAAATCGAGGTAAGTACCCGTATATTTATAGTCGGTACCGTGGGTTTGAACAGTTTTTCCTAATAGAGAAGCAAAGTCTTCTACTGCATATTTTTCGCCATTAGGGGCAATATCAAAACGTTTGGTGATGTATGCGGGTGTGCCATCGGCAAAGAAGATAAGGGCATTTTCAGCGGTTTCTATACCGAATACCTGTTGAGCGATTTGCATAGTGAGGTGTTCATTGGCAGGAGCAAAGGCTTCATTTTTAGGCATCTCACTGATAGGCTTTAAAATATAAGTACTTTGTTCACCTTTTTGGTTTATTCTAAGAGTAGTATTCTCCAGAGTCATTAAAAACTTTCTTTGATAACCTGAAATTGAAAGAGAGTACAGAGGTTTATAACTGTTTTTTTCTTCTGTTTTTAGTGAAAAAGACAATAGATGAGATACTTGCTTCCCGTTGAACAAACGGCGCAAAGCTAAAGGTGAATATGTGTGATAACCTTCAGAAAGTAATGAAGGACATACATTTAATGTTTTCATTGTTAAATTGGTTTTACAGTAATTGCTCCGATGCTATCGTACTGAGCAGCTACCATTAATAATCCAAAGTCATCATCGCTATCAATTTTTGAATCTATACAAATGCGTTCTCTATTTTTTCCTTCAGGGAGCATATTAAAGAAAAAAGCAAAAAGATAGGGAGAATGATATTCTTGTTGTGTTTTTAAAAAACTAAAACTGATAGGAGGTTTTTGACTATCAGCAAACCAATGGTCGTGATATCTAAAAGTAAAACAGCCATCGTTGTGCTGAGTGAGAATACCAGCTGGTTCTCTTTTATAAAAAATTTCTGCTTGTCTCATTGAGTCATATCTTTAATGGTTAGATTCAATTCTAAACCGAGTACCTCTAGTATTTTTTGTAAGTTTTTTAGGGTAATATTTCCTTTACCACTCTCAAAATGTTTCAGAGTACGCAAACCTATCCCCGAGAGTAAAGCAACCTCTTCTTGATTGACATTCAGTACTTTTCGTCGTTTTTTAACAGTTTGTATTAATTCTTGAAAGTTCATTATATGGCACTTTTTATGCAAAAGTAGTAAAAATAATAGTAATATACAATCAAAAGTGCTATTTATGGTACTTTTAATTAGATTTTTTCTTCTATGTGCTCTCTTATCTTGTTCAGTGAATGGGAGATTTTCAGGAATATTACTTACTGAAAGTTAGTAATATTTGTAAAGATATGTTGTAACTCAGGATTGAAGATATTATTGGGCAAGGTAAGATATTGCCATTAGTTGAGGTGAACACTTTCAAGTGCTCGTTTGTAAGCGTAGGTTGAAAGCTAACTATAGGTTACAAACGAGCACAACAAGAAAAAGAGAGTTACTAATTTTTTCATTAGAAAATTTCTCTTTCTGAGAAATGGAAATGGCTTTCGATAGCGGCGTTTTCATCACTATCCGAGCCGTGAACAGCGTTTTCGGTTAGTGAAGTTGCGTATTTCTTTCGCAAAGTACCCTCGGCAGCGTTTTCGGGGTTGGTACTCCCTAAGAGTTCACGGAAATTAGCTACAGCATTATCTTTCTCAAGGATAGCTGCTACTATAGGTCCACGGGTCATAAAGTTGAGCAGACTCTCAAAAAAAGGTTTGCCTTTGTGTACGGCATAGAATTGTTCGGCATCACGGCGGGTGAGCTGGG